>JANPGQ010000399.1:0-6243 GCA_031423975.1 Cytophagales bacterium
CCAGTTTATACTTCCAAAGAAGTAAATCTATTAATTACACAGTTTGGTGGTAATATTATCGAAGATGCTGGCGTAATTAAAATGGACTTTTTAGGCTTGAAAACCCTTTCAATTTTGAAAGAAGCCATCCGATTAATCAAGCAAAATCATGGGATTACGATTGACTTAGATACGCTTCCCTTAGACGATAAAAAGACTTATGAACTGTATCAACGTGGGGAAACTAACGCTACTTTTCAGTTTGAATCTGGCGGTATGCAAAAGCACCTTTTAGACCTAAAACCCGATCAATTTTCTGATTTAATTGCCATGAACGCCCTTTATCGTCCAGGTCCAATTGCGTACATTCCCAACTTCATTGCTCGTAAGCACGGACGGGAAGAAATTGTCTATGATTTGCCCGTTATGGAAGAGTATTTGGCTGATACTTACGGCATTACCGTTTATCAAGAGCAGGTAATGTTATTGTCTCAGAAAATTGCGGGTTTCTCAAAAGGGGATGCTGACGTACTCAGAAAGGCAATGGGAAAGAAGGATAGATACACGTTGGATAAAATGAAAAGTAAATTTATTGAAGGCGCTAAAGAAAGAGGCCATCCCGAAGGTAAATTGAACAAAGTTTGGACTGACTGGGAAGCATTTGCTCAATACGCTTTTAATAAATCTCACTCAACTTGTTACGCTTTTGTGGCGTATCACACTGGCTATTTAAAGGCACATTATCCGTCTGAATATATGGCGGCGGTAATGTCAAATTCATTAGGGCAAATTGAAAAAATTACCTTTTTTATGGAAGAATGCAAAAGGATGGGATTACCCGTTTTAGGACCTGATATCAACGAATCTTACCGTTCGTTTGCCGTAAATAAAAAAGGAGAAATCAGATTCGGATTAGCAGCCATTAAAGGTACAGGCGATGCCGCCGTTGATAGTATCATTGAAGAACGAGATAAAAATGGGCCGTATAAAGATATTTTCGATTTTGTAAAAAGAGTAAATCTGAGAACCGTTAACAAGAAAACTATTGAAAGTCTTGCCTACGGTGGAGGATTTGACTGTTTTGAAGAAGCTCAAGGATTGCATCGTGCCATTTATTTCGAAGATTCAGAAGGTTCTAATTTTATTGAGAAAATTATTAAATATGCCAACAAAGCGGTTGAAATTGAGCAATCAAATCAAGGTTCATTGTTTGGAATGTTGGGAGCAGGCGGCGGCGGTGATTTAGCAACTCCTAAAATTCCATTTATAGAGAAATGGGGCAGGATGGAAAAACTCAAAAATGAAAAAGAGGTAGTCGGAATTTATATTTCTGGGCATCCCTTAGACGAATATCGTTTGGAGTTAGAAAGTTTTTGTTCTTGTACACTCGATCGTGTAACTGAACCCATTTTCAGAGGAAAAGAAGTTTCAGTAGGTGGAATTGTAACAAAAGCCATTGAGCGTTTCTCTAAAAATGGAAACCCGTTTATGTTATTTACCTTGGAGGATTATAATGGAAGCTACGAATTTGCACTATTTGGCGAAGACTTCGTAAATCTATCAAGATTCATTGCTCCAGACCGTTTTCTATACATTAAAGGTCAAATAAAAACCAAATGGGGGCGACCAGATGAATGGGAATTTAAACCCATGACGGTCAGGCTTTTATCTGAAATTAGAAATCAGTATGCCAAAGAATTAAAAATAACTTTGGGTTTGCAACTGGTTAATAATGAGATTATTAATCAATTGAACACTGTCATTAATAAAAATAAAGGTACCTGTAATTTGACGATTTCGATATTTGACCCTGAAGAAAAAATTGAGGTTACGATGCTTTCAAGAAAAGCAAAAATTTCACCAAGTAATGAGTTTTTGGATGAGTTGGCGAAGATAAATGGATTGGTTTATAAGTTGAATTAGGGTGGAGAAATTAATTACCCACCTAAAAATCAATAATTTTAAAGTTTTTAGAACACAATTCGTTTTAAAGTAGTATTTTACAAAAAAACGAACATTAATACATTTTACAAATGAAAGCAAAATACATCAATCCCTTTACAGACTTTGGATTTAAGAAATTATTTGGAGAAGAAGCCAGCAAACCTATGCTGATTGACTTCCTGAATAGTCTTTTGCCAGAAAGTAATATTGCTGATTTGACTTTCAAGGATAAAGAACAATTAGGGCAAACTGACCAAGACCGAAAGGCAATCTATGATATTTATTGCGAAAATGAAAAAGGAGAGAAATTTATTGTAGAATTACAGAAAGCGAAACAGAAGTATTTTAAGGATAGAACAATTTATTATTCAACTTTTCCCATTAGAGAACAAGCGGAAAAAGGTGAATGGAATTATCAATTAAAAGCAGTCTATTGTATTGGAGTTTTAGATTTCACTTTCGATGATTATGACAATGAACCTGAAAAAAATGAAGTAATTCATACGGTTCAACTCAAAGACCAACATAACAGGCTATTTTTCAATAAATTGAAGTACGTTTATTTAGAAATGCCAAATTTCAAAAAAACAGAAGAGGAATTAGAAACTCGTTTGGATGAGTGGCTATATTTTATCAAAAACTTAGAGGATTTTCAAACGATTCCAGCCATTTTTGAAGACGAAATTTTTATTCAAGCCTTTGAAAAAGCAGAAATTGCCAAATATTCAGAAAGAGAATTTAATGAGTATCAACAAAGTTTAAAGTATTTTAGAGATAATAATAATACTTTTGATTATGCTGTTGAAACTGCATTTGATGAAGGAAAAGATGCAGGGAAAATAGAAATTGCTATTAAAATTGCCAAAGCATTAAAAGAAAATGGAGTTCCAAATGATATTATTTCTAAGACAACGGGTCTTTCCGAAACCGAAATTGAAAATTTATAAAATCAACTTCCCGAAAGCAAAATCCGTAATGGAATTCTTTCGGGAAGTTCAAAATATCAATAAGGTCGTCTCACCTTAGTCCGCAAAGCCTCATACAAACCTGTATCTTGCTCATTTTTCAACAAAGCTCCAATGTATGGCGGAATGTCGGTATTCGTTTGGAAATCTTCTAATAAATCCCCTGAAACTTTACCAACCAACAGTAATTTTATCCAATCAATTAATTCAGAAGTAGAGGGTTTTTTCTTTAAGGCTTTTACTTCTCTGATACCATAAAATATTGACATTGAATTAGTTATCAATTTTTCTTCCAAACTTGGATAATGGACATCCACGATTTGCTTCATCGTGTCACGGTCTGGAAAAGAAATATAGTGGAAGAAACAACGTCTCAAGAAAGCATCGGGCAATTCCTTTTCATTATTGGAAGTAATAATTATTATTGGTCTTTTTTTGGCTTTTATAGTACGTTTTAATTCGTAACAATAAAATTCCATTTTGTCCAATTCATTCAATAAATCATTTGGAAATTCTATATCAGCTTTGTCAATTTCGTCAATCAAAAGCACTACTTGTTCATCAGACTCAAATGCCTCCCAAAGTTTACCTTTTTTGATATAATGTTCAATATCGTTAATATCTCCATCGCTCAGTTGTGAATCACGTAAACGTGCCACGGCATCATATTCATACAAACCTTGTTGTGCCGAAGTAGTGGATTTAATATTCCATGAAAAAATGGTTTTTCCTAACGCAGCAGCAACTTCATACGCCAACAGCGTTTTGCCCGTTCCAGGTTCGCCTTTAATCAAAAGTGGTTTTTCTAATGTAACTGCCGCATTCACAGCTACTTGCAATGCCCGAGTGGCGATATAATTTTCAGTTCCTTGGAAAGTCATTGGTCGATATTCGTGGTTCGATGTTAGATGTTCGGTTGTTTGTATAATATGTTCAATTTGATGATAATTTTGATGTTCTTGGAAAACTAACATCGAACATCGAAAACCGAACCGAGCGACGGTCGCAGCGACAATTAGTCTTCATAATCCGTCTTAAAAGAATACATCGTTTGGTCTAATTTAATAGTGCCAGCCAAGTATTCATCCACAAATTTTGTTACTATTTTATCGTTTAATTCATCAACATTCAAACACACGTCCAATCCGATTCCGTATTCAAAATCTTCATCAATTTCCAAATGTTCCGAAAGTTTAACTTCTTCGTTTTCTTCTATTTCCTCAATCAATTCTGTGATGTATAATTCCACCTCTTCGTCCATATCTTCGTTGGCTTCGTAGGTCTCATCACGGTTTTCCATCGGTACGTATAATGGATAGGTTTTTAATGCCTTTCTTTCGGCCGTTTCATAAACTATGCTATTATAATGCAATCTTAATGAATAGATGACAGCATCAAAAATTGCTTCTTGACCTTTATATTCACCTACAAATTGAACATGAACAAACTCTTCAACATTATCGGGTTCATCATTGAGTTCATCTTCGAAATATACAAATTTTTGTCCTGCCTCTGCACATTCCTTTTTTAATTGTTCAATCTCCTTTGGGTCGAGTCCAGGGTTATCTTTTAATGCCATTTTATTATTTTTATGTGTGATTGGTAAATGGTGATTTGCCTTTGATTGAAGCTACCAAATACCTGTATAATATTCAAAATTACGATAAAAATTTTGAAAAAATCTTTGTATTATTCTACAAATCATTATTTACCAATCACTAACTACTTAACGAATCAACAATAACTCACGATATTTTGGAAGTGGCCACTCATCATCATCCACAATCAGTTCCAATTTATCAACGCAATAACGAATTTGCTCAAAGAAATCTCGCACTTTGGTACTGTACAAGTAGGCGCTCTCGTGGGCTTCTACGTTATTGGCTTCTTTTCTCGCTTCCGTCATTTCATCAACTAAAAGTGTGATTTTGGAAGTATATTGAGAAATCTTTTTGATAATTTCCACCGTTGGAGCAAAATATTGAGGGTCAATTCCAATTTCTTTCTGTCCTCTAACATTGTCAACCAATAATGTTTGGTATTTTAATGAAGTTGAAACAATATGATTCATCGCCAAATCACCCATCACACGAGATTCAATTTGTACTTTCTTAATATAATTTTCTACCTCAATTTCATAACGTGCGTGTAATTCAGCTTTTGTATAAATACCATGACGAGTCAATAATTCAATCGAAGATTCTCGAGTATAAACTTGTAAGGCTTCGGGAGTAGTTTTCAAATTTGAAAGCCCACGAGATTCCGCTTCCTTCACCCAATCATCAGAATATCCATTCCCTTCAAAATAAATCTTCTTTGAATGACGAGCATACTTTTTCAAAACTTCAATGATTGCCAATTCTTTCTTTACGCCTTTTTCTAAATGTACATCAACTTCTTGTCTAAATTGGAATAATTGATTGGCTACAATGGTATTCAAAATTGTCATGGGTGCGGCAGAATTTGCCGAAGAACCAACGGCTCTAAACTCAAATTTGTTACCCGTGAAAGCAAAAGGAGAAGTTCTATTTCTGTCAGTATTATCCAACATCAACGAAGGAATTTTATTGATTCCTAATTTCAAATATACATTATCACCTTTCTCTAAATGTATTTGATTGATGTCGGAGAGATTTTCTAATTCATCCAAAAAGCGAGTCATTTCCGAGCCGATGAAAATTGACATAATGGCTGGTGGAGCTTCATTTGCTCCCAAACGATGTTCATTTCCTGACGTAGCAATGGTGGCTCTTAACAAATCTGCGTAATCATGAACAGCTTTTGTAACGTTCAAGAAAAATACCAAAAATCGTAAATTTTCTTTCGGTTTTGAAGAAGGTCCTAACAAATTTATGCCAGTATCGGTACTTAATGACCAGTTATTATGTTTACCCGAACCGTTGATTCCTGCAAAAGGTTTTTCGTGAAAAAGAACTCTTAATTTATGTCTAATCGCCACTTTCGACATTAAATCCATCAAAAGTGCATTATGGTCACAAGCTAAATTTACTTCTTCAAAAGTGGGAGCAACCTCAAATTGAGCAGGTGCAACTTCATTATGACGAGTACGGACGGGAATTCCCAATCGCAAAGCTTCAAATTCGAAATCCACCATAAAAGCATTGACTCTTGGAGCAATTGAACCAAAATAATGGTCTTCTAATTGCTGACCTTTGGCAGGAGAATGTCCGAAAACAGTACGTCCAGCCATCATCAAATCTGGGCGAGCATTAAATAGAGCTTCATCAACCAAAAAATATTCTTGTTCTGCCCCAAGCGTTGGCGAAACTTTTGAAACTTCTCTACTGAAGTACTCATTCATTATTTTAGTAGCAGCTTTATCTACTAATTCAAT
>JANPGQ010000400.1:0-17333 GCA_031423975.1 Cytophagales bacterium
CGTGGGGGCAAGGGCAGAATTTGTGTATGACAACACCATTAGCCACGGTGTAAATCAGTTGGAAGGTACTCGTTTTAGGGTTCGTTTTGATAATTATACGGGTATCAATAGTTCACAAGACGGTTTCAATCGTTTCTATGCTGATTTACGTCATTATCTAAGATTTGGAAAAGGTATCATTTTGGCGGGTCGTCTTTCGGGAGGTCATTCTTTTGGTAATTCACCCAAACAGACTGTTATGGGCGGTATGGACAATTGGTTGGAATGTAATTATGAAACCAGAACGGATAATAATAACCCTTTCAATAGTGCAAGATATGATAATAAAGATATATTTTTCTTGGATTATGCCACGCCCATGCGAGGATTCAATATCAATAAATTGTCTGGAACGAGTCATTTAGCGATGAATATTGAATTGAGAGTTCCCGTAGCAAAATACATTACAGATGCCCCCGTAAACAGTAATTTCTTTAAAAATTTGCAGTTTACCGCCTTTACCGATATAGGTACGGCTTGGACGGGTGTTGGTCCTTTTGCTCGAAAAAATGGATTTAATACCAGCGTTTTGGGGGGTGGAAATTTGCCTTTCATAGCCACGGTTACAGATTTTCGTAATCCTTTTTTGATAGGTTATGGAGTAGGAGCGAGGACTACTATTTTGGGCTATTTCGTGAAATATGATATTGGCTGGGGTTTAGAAAACAAGGAAATCAAAGCCCCCATTTCGTATGTTACGGTGGGGTATGATTTTTAGAAAATATAATACATTAATTGAATAACCTTAGGGAAGGAAGGCTTCGTTTCAAACGAAGCCTTCCTGTTTCACAACATATCCAAAATACTATGAAAAATATAATACTATTAACTCTTTCATTTTTAATTTTCTTATTTTCAAATAGTTATGGTCAGTTTGTTGATTTTTCAGAATCAGTTCTACCCATTCTGAAAGTAAATACCAATGGCAATACCATTCTGAACGAACCCAAAATTTTAGCTGATTTACAGATAATTGATAATGGTTTTGGTAAACTCAATAAGATAACCGATAAACCCAATATCTATTTGGGCAAAACTGGTATTGAATTAAGAGGCTCAACTTCACAAACATTTTTTCCTAAAAAACCGTATGGATTAGAACTCTGGGTGGACTCTACACAGGTGTCTCGTAAAGCCGTCCTTTTGGGAATGCCCTCAGAATCTGATTGGGTTTTAAACACTTCATACAACGATAAAACCTTTATGCGAGATGTATTGGCGTATGACTTGGCGAATCGCTTGGGACGTTACGCTACCCGCACTCGCTACTGCGAAATGATGATAAATGGCAATTATGAGGGCATTTATATTCTAATGGAAAAAATCAAAAAAGACAAAAATAGAGTTGATATTTCTACCCTAAAAGCAACTGACAATACGGGCGATGATGTTACGGGTGGCTATATCTTGAAAATTGACAAGACCGAAGGCTCAAAATCAAGATTTTGGAATACGGAATTGACCATTGATAGTAAAAAATATATTATTCCTATACAGGTAGATTATCCTAAATTGGCAGATATTACCGAACAACAATTTACGTACATCAAAAACTATGTAACTGATTTTGAAACAAGTTTGAAAGCCGCTGATTTCCTAAGCCCCACCGCAAAATGGCGTTCTATGAGTGATATTGATAGTTTTGTGGATTATTTCATTCATACCGAAATGGTAAAAAATGTGGACGGATATCGCCTAAGTACGTATTTTTATAAAGAAAAAGATAGTAAAGGGGGAAAGCTAAAAATGGGTCCCGCTTGGGACTATAATTTATCTTTTGGCAATGCTGATTATGCCGATGGGTACAAAACGTCGGGGTTTCAATATAAAGAAAACCCCTTGCTTATTGCCAATAATGATACCTATTTCTTGGCACCTTTTTGGTGGGAAAAACTGGTGGCAGATTCTGTTTTTGCCAAGAAAGTAGCCGTTCGCTGGAAGGTTTTAAGGAATTCGGTATTTAGTCCAGACCGCATTGATAAATGGATGGATTCTACGGCTACTATTCTGCAACCCATCACGGTTAGAAATTTTAGTCGTTGGCAGGGCGTTTTGGGGACAAAAGTATGGCCCAATTATTACGTAGGAAATACGTATCAACAGGAAGTAGATTGGATGAAAACGTGGATTCGCCAAAGAGTGGCTTGGTTAGATGGTCAATTTGCGACTTACGGAGTTACTTTGGCAAACGAAGAGGAAATAGCCAAAGAATCGCCCCTGCGATTATTCCCCAATCCTGCCGAAAACCAGACGATGCTTGAATATGATGTTTTGCGAAAAGGAAGGATTGTCATTAACGTATATGACCTCACGGGAAGGCTTATCAAAACCCTTGCTGATGAGGATAAAACGGCTCAGACCTACAAAATTCCATTTAGTAGCGAAAACTTAAAATCTGGAACTTATATCGTTGATTATCAAGCTGATGGCGTATTGGTAGAACGTATCAAGATGGTGAAGAGATAAGATTACTTTGATTTTAATACAGAATAAAACTGGACTATGTGAGTAGTCCTTTTTTTTGTAGATTTGTGGAAAAACTCTCATTAAATCAATTCTTGTAATTTCAAATATTGATGAAAAATGCAAGCCATAATAGCTATGAAACCAGAATATATCCAAACTTTACACCCTCATATCAATAAGAAAAACAAACGGATTTTGTTGGTAAAGTATGAGTTGATAAAGGAAAATATTTTATCAATATTGACTTATTCAGAGCCTACTCATACCGAATTGATGGAAGAATTATACAGCAAAGTCAAGGATAATTTTGAAGGTGGGGTGCAGTGGTACGGAGAAACGGTAAAACTTGACTTAGAAGCCAGAGGGATTATAGAAAGAACAAAAAGCAAACCTGAAAAATATAAGTTAAGTAATGTAAACACAAAACCACTATGACCACAAAAACCATTCGATTAAAATCTGCCGATGCTTATAGAGGCTTCGTGATGCTATTGATGATGGCGGAAGTGCTTAGTTTTCAATCAGTTCAAGAAGCCCTGCCAGATAGCACTTTCTGGTATTTCATGGCTTTCAATCAAGACCACGTAGCATGGATTGGCTGTTCGCTACATGATTTAATTCAGCCATCATTTACCTTTTTAGTGGGTGTAGTTTTACCATATTCTATCGCCAACCGAATAGCCAAGGGAGAAAATTCTACCAAGATGATTCGCCATGCTTTTTGGCGAGCTTTTTTATTAATTGCCTTGGGTATATTCCTTCGCTCGCAGGGACATTCACAGACTAATTACACCTTTGAAGACACCCTTACGCAGATAGGTTTGGGTTATGGTTTTTTGTTTTTATTAGGGTTTCGTTCACAGAAAATACAGTATATTGCTCTGATTATCATATTGTTGGGTTATTTTTTAGCTTTTGCTTTGTATCCCTTACCATCACCTGATTTTAACTATGAATTGGTAGGGGTAGATAAAAACTGGGAACACTTAATGGGTGGTTTTATGGCTCATTGGAATAAAAATTCCAACTTGGCTTGGGGGTTTGATACATGGTTTTTGAACTTATTTCCAAGAGAAAGCCCTTTCGTGGCGAATGGTGGTGGGTATGCAACACTGAGTTTTATTCCTACGCTCGGTACGATGATTTTAGGGCTTTTTGCAGGTAATGTTTTACATTCCGAAAAAACGGATGCGGATAAACTAAAACTGTTCCTGACCTATGGAATAGGAGGGGTAATTCTGGGATTGTTCTTGAATTATGCAGGAATTTGCCCCAACGTAAAGCGCATCTGGACACCCACTTGGGTGATTTTTAGCGGAGGAATGTGCTATCTATTATTAGCTTTTTTTTACTGGACAATTGATGTTTTGCAAAAAGGAAAATATGTTACGTGGTTGATGGTTATTGGCATGAATTCCATTGCTGCTTACGTGATGGCACATACGGTTGATAGCTATATTTCAAAGCAATTATTTACGCATTTGGGTAGTGAATATAACAGTATTTTTGGCTTGCCATACAAAACCCTCGTACATGGTGGCTTAGTGTTATTCTTTGAATGGCTGATACTCTACTGGATGTATAAAAAGAGGATTTTTATCAAGATTTAATTTTATCAAGATTTTAATTAAGATGATATACCTTTAAGAAATTAAGCGAAGCTGTTACGACTAAAAAACCTTGATTATCAAGGCTTTAATCTAATTTCGTAATTCATTTAATCGTAAATAATTTCAATAAGCCTCATACCAATGAAAGTGCTGTTGGATAATGTTTTCCTTTTCTTGTTTTAAGTATTCCAAAAATGCAGAGGCAACGGGGGATAAGTTTTTGTTTTGTAGCCAAATCAAATTCCAAACGGATTTTATGGGGAAACCTTTCACTGGAATTATTTGAAGCTCGTGATTATTTAATTCGTTTTTTATGCCTATCAAAGGCATAATTGAATAGCCTAATCCTGCCACTACGGCTTGCTTTACGGCTTCGTTGGAGGTCAATTCCATTTTCTTTTTTACTGGTAGATTATTGGCTTTGATAAATTTTTCCATCACATACCTTGTTCCAGAGCCTTGTTCACGATAAATCAGAGGTATTTTCTCAAAAATTGAATTATCATAAGACTTTTTTCTGTATTTCTCCTCCATATTTCCTAACACAAATAATTTGTTCTGAATAAGTTCCAAATTATTCAAGCTCAAATTTTCTGGCATCACCGAAACCAATGAAAAATCTACTTCATTTTTTTCCAAACTCTCAATTACTTTGGCTTTATTGGTTACGTCCAATAATAATTCTACCTCGGGATTTTGTTTTAAAAATGCTGATAGAAAATATGGAATTACATATTTGCCAGTAGAAACTGCCGAAATCTTCAATTTGCCTGCTAATTGCCCTTTAAAAGCCGATTTTTTGTAATTGATAGCATACACTTCTTCTAATATTTTCTCAGCCGCCAAGGCAATTTCCTTTCCAAAATCTGTAATAAAAATTCGTTGATTGATTGTTTCAGTCAAGGGAATATCAAATTGTTGCTGAAAGTTTTTCAACTGAATTGAAACTGCTGGTTGAGTTAAATGAAGTTCTTCCGAAGCCTTAGTAATGCTTTGGGTTTGGGTAATTTTTAGAAAGATATTGAGTTGGCTGAGGGTAAAGTTCATAAATATATTTTATAATTAATATATTAAAGTTAAATAAAAATTTATAAACTTCAAAGCAGAACTTTGCATCATAATATTTAAAACCCCTTTTTATGAAAATGATAAAGATTGAATTAATGATGGTCTGGTTGCTTTTTTTGACTGCTTTTGACGTAGAAATAGCATTTTGTCAATCAACTGATAGTCTTAAAAAACAAGATTTTCTGGTTCAAAAAGTATTGACGCTTGAAGAAAGAGCCAAACTCACGCCAGACCAAATTTTGCAACAATTGAAAGATGGTAATGAGCGTTTCAGGACAAATAATTCAACCAAAAGAGACCATTCTGCCCAAATTAGGAATTCTGCGGTTGGACAATACCCAAAGGCGGTTGTGTTAAGTTGTTTAGATAGCCGAGTACCCGTTGAAGACGTTTTTGACCAAGGTTTAGGAGACGTTTTTGTGGGACGAGTGGCGGGAAATTTTGTTAATGAAGACCTATTGGGAAGTATGGAATTCGCTTGTAAATTGTCGGGTGCGAAACTTATTTTAGTCATGGGTCATCAGCATTGTGGTGCTATTAAAGGGGCAATTGATGATGTAAAATTGGGAAATCTGACGGCATTACTCACTAAAATTAAACCTGCCGTAAAAATTAGTCAAGTTTATACAGGAGAAAAAACCAGTAAGAATGAAGCCTTTGTTAGACTTGTTGCCCAAAATAATGTAAGGCTGACCATCGAAAATATTAGGCAAAAAAGCCCCATACTGCGAGAAATGGAACAAAAAGGCGAAATAAAAATTGTTGGTGCTTTTTATACGCTCACCAAAGGCGAATTGGTATTCTTAAACTAAAACTAATTTTTCAAACATAAAAAACAAAAAATGGACTTTCAAATATTGATTTCAAATTTAACTAATCCTACTTTATTATTTTTCTTACTCGGTATCATTGCCACCACCGTAAAAAGTGATTTAGAAATTCCAGAGTCTTCCAGTAAATTTATTTCCTTGTATTTACTTTTTGCTATAGGTTTCAAAGGCGGACAAGAGTTAGCCCATAGTCATTTCAGTAGTGAGATATTTTATTCGATATTGATGGGGCTTCTGATTGCATCCCTGATTCCGATTTACACTTTTTTTATCCTAAAAAGAAGAGTAAGTATCAGCGATGCAGGGGCAGTGGCGGCTACGTATGGGTCAGTGAGTGCAGTTACGTTTGTATCAGCGGTTTCATTCTTAGAAGCGCAACAAATTACTTTTGGCGGACACATGGTGGCGGTTATGGCACTGATGGAATCTCCCGCCATTATTGTAGGTGTTATTTTGATGATGCAGTACGACAGAGAAGCTAAAACTAACGGAAGTATAAAGAATATTCTTCAACATTCATTCACGAATGGAAGTGTACTGTTGATTTTTGGTAGTCTGATTATCGGTTTCATCGCCGATACCAAACAAGCAGAAGGAATTAAGCCATTTACAACTGATATATTTAAAGGATTCTTAGCTCTATTTCTGTTGGAAATGGGAATTGTTACAGCAAAAAGGTTTTCTTCGTTCCGAAAATACGGGCTTTTTCTGTCGGTATTTGCCATTCTGATTCCTGCCATTAACGGGTGTATTATAGCATTTGCCAGTAGTTTGGTTACTGAAAACGTGGGTAATAGATTTATCTTTGCCATCCTTGCTGCCAGTGCCTCATATATTGCTGTGCCAGCCGCTATGCGTTTGGCGGCCCCCAAAGCCGACCCAGGACTTTACATTCCGATGGCATTGGGACTCACTTTTCCTTTCAATATCACTATAGGAATGCCCATTTATTTTGCTATTGTGACTAATTTTTAAGCACAAAAATAGCCTCTCAATAGTTGGGAGGCTATTTTTGTAAAAATTAATGCTCTTCCATTACCTCTGTCAACTCACCTTTTTCTTGGGGCGTTTCAAATTTATACCGATAAATTTCTTCAATTTTATCAGTCTCACCTGGTTCAATTTCAATCATTGATTTGATTAATCCAGTATGCAAATCCAACACCCATCCGTGCAATTGTGGATAATCTTCGCCCGTTGCCCAAGCCTTCTGAACGATGGTTGTTTTAGCTAAATTGTAAACTTGCTCTACCACGTTAAGTTCAACCATTTTATCAAATTTTTGTTCCTCGTCCGTTATTGCCTCTAATTCAGAATGGTGCTTTACATAAACATCTTTTATATTTCGTAGCCATTTGTTAATGAGCCCATAATCTTTATTGGTCATAGCAGCTTTTACCCCTCCACATTGATAATGCCCAACTACCAATATATGTTTTACCTTCAATACTTCAACGGCATATTGGAGTACCGAAAGCATATTCATATCGGTATGCACTACCAAGTTGGCTACGTTGCGATGTACAAAAATCTCGCCTGGTTGCGTTCCAGTAACTTGATCGGCGGGTACTCGGCTATCTGCACAACCAATCCACAAGAATTCTGGAGTTTGGGTCTCAGATAGTTTTTCAAAATATTCAGGATTTACCTGTAATTTTTGTGCTGCCCAATTTTTATTGGCTAACAATAGCCTTTGATATGATTCCATTGCTTTTGAGATAGTTTAGTTTTCTGTGAGTAATTCCGTTTAATTCTACTTTTATGTTCTTCTGTTTTGCCGAATGTACAAAGTCTTCGATGGTCATATAAATGTCGTAATCAATAAAATCAACGGATGACCCATCAATATAAATCGACTCATTTTCTTTGATGGATGAAAATATTTTCACTAATGCCGCCCGATTATAAAAGAAGACATCTTTGTTAAATTTGACCAAAACATTTTTTCCTTCTCTGAAAGAAGAAATAGACGATTTGAAGTTGTTATAAATGACATAACCCAATCCAATTGCCAATCCAATTCCTATTCCTTTCAACAAATCTGTGAAAACAATAAATACTACTGTGATAAGAAATGGAATAAACTGGTCTTGCCCATCTTTATAAATTGCTTTGAAAACCGAGGGTTTTGCCAATTTATAACCTACCATAATCAGTATGGCTGCCAAAGCCGAAAGGGGGATTTTGTTTAAAATATTAGGTAAAAAAGCTACACAAATCAATAGAAATATCCCGTGAAAAATAGTTGACATTTTTGATTTTCCACCCGCTTCCACATTGGCGGAAGTTCGTACTACCACCTGCGTTACTGGAATTCCACCAATCAAACCCGATACTATATTGCCAATTCCTTGGGCTAATAGTTCCCGATTGGAAGGGGTTATGCGTTTTTGAGGGTCAAGTTTGTTGGCTGCATCCACGCAAAGAAGTGTTTCTAAACTGGCAATTACTGCCAAAATTAGGGCTGTCTTCCAAACAATTGGATTACTGAGTCCTTTCCAATCGGGGAAAGTGAAAAAGCCTAAAAAATCACTCACTGAGTTGCTGACTGGCAATTTCACTAAATGTTCTTGCTGTAATTTGACATCAGCAGGAAGAAATTCATTGATAGTTATTCCAATGGCTACGCAAATTAATGAAGCAGGAATTTGGCTCAAAGATTTGATATTTTTGATAAATTTCTGTTCCCATAAAATCAGAATTACTAAACAGACAATACCGATTAGAAAGGCACTAAAATTGATAAAATCAAAGACCTTCAATAGCTCGGTGAAGGTGTTTTCGCCATCAGGTTGGGAAAAACTAAAATCGCCTTCATAGTCTTTGTCAATTCCGAAAACATGGGAAAATTGTTTCAGAATGATGATAATTCCAATGGCAGCCAACATTCCTTTGATAACTGATGAAGGAAAATAAAAGGCAATTTTACCTGCTCCTATATACGACAGAATTACTTGAAAAATACCCGCCAAAACGACAGAGACTAAGAATAAATCAAACTTTTGTCCCATATCTTGAATGGCAACTAAGACAATAATTGTGAGACCCGCCGCAGGGCCACTTACGCCAAGCGGTGAACCTGATATGGCTCCTACGATGATTCCGCCCACAATTCCTGCAATAATTCCCGCAAAAAGTGGGGCACCCGAAGCCAAGGAAATTCCTAAACATAAGGGCAAAGCCACTAAAAATACGACTAAACCTGCTTTGAGGTCGTTGCTGAGATTACTATCTAATTTCTCTTTCATTATGAAAATATAGTGAATGGTGAAAACGATAAACTATTCACATTCAAAAAGGTAGATTGACCCTTATTTTGAAATAATATACATTAACCGTAGTAAGGGTTTTGAGCCATTGCTAAGGTTGTAATAGAAAGCAAAATTAAACTTCGGGAGGAGGACTAACGATGGTGTAAATTACTTGTTTATAGTAATTTTGAATCTGGCTTGAAATAAAGGAAAGTTTATGCGAAATGAAGATTTCTTGGAAATGAAAGTAGGTATTATCGTGAAAAATTTTATCTAAATCAACATCTTTTTCAGAATCATCTGACTCAGAATCGTCCAAATCTGTAAATTCTTGGACACATTCAATATCATCAAAACATAGCTTTACCAATTCATCAATCGTAGAGAAAGTGAAAATGGAAAAAATAAATAATATGATGGATTGACGTAACAAAAAAATAGTTTTGCGTTGGTTATTAATTTATAACTAACGCAAAACTATATAAAAAAATCGTAACCACATAGAAAAGATAGAAACGATAGGTTTTAAGGAATATCTACCTTAAAAAAATAACCACATAGGTATGATAGAAATGTTAGGTTTTTAGAAAAACATAATATTATTTACCTTAAAAAAAACTAACCTTCCTATCCTACCTATGTGGTCAAAAACCTAACCCAAAGCAATTTTTTTAGTCCTTGCTGCTGCTTTATGTTCAGAGACAGATTGATGATTCTCGTGTCCAATAATTTGCACAGAACCGCCACTTTCGTTATAATCGTGTTCAAAAAGATGAAGGTTTTCCATCACTGAGTGGTCGATTAATGCAGTATTTTTCAAATCAATAGTAACCTTAAATCCAGGAGGAATTGCGTCCAATTTACTTTTAATCCCTAAGTAATTACTGAAAACAGCCGATTTGCTGATTTCTACTAAATAGGCATCGTCCGTAAATGATACTTCCGTAGGAGCTTTGAAGATAGAAGTAAAAGATTTTCCTGTAACAAGATTGATAATAATATTCACCAATATACCGGCTGCAATTCCTACCAATAAATCTTCGTAAAGAGTAAAGAAAATGGTTACTAAAAATATCAATAATTGCTCTTTGCCAATCTGAAAAGTATGAATAAACTCTTTTGGATGGGCTAATTTAATACCTACCGTAATCAACATAGCGGCTAAAGCAGTGTTGGGAATCAGTTCAATCAGATGTGAAGCAAACAATAAAAAACCTAAAATAAAGAATCCATGAAAGAAGTTTGCCCAACGAGTTTTTGCTCCGTTATTGACATTTGAAGAACTACGAGCTACTTCTGAAATCATGGGTAAACCGCCCAGTATTGAGGCAATGATGTTACCCAAACCTACCGCAATCAAATCTTTGTTGGTATCAGATTTACGTCTGAAAGGGTCTAACATATCAATGGCTTTTACCGTCAAAAGTGATTCCAATGACCCAACCAAAGCAAACATAACTACATATTTTATAAAAATACCCGTCTGAGCTATTCCTCCAAAATCAATATTTACTTTTACATTATCCAACAAATTACCGATATGAACTAATGCGTAGGCGGGTTCGGTAGTTTGGAAATTAAGCATCAATTCGGCTGGAATGGCAAACATCAAAACTGCTAAAGGTGCAGGTATTTTTTTGATGGGATGGTTAATGAATGGCCAAATCAGCATGATTGTAAGACAAACTAACCCTACCAAAGTTGCCTTGGGGTCCAAATTCATAATAAAAGTTGGAATGGAAGCCAATAGTTGTATTGGGCTTTTACCTTTGCTCAATGCAGGGGCAACGTCTAATAAAACGGGGATTTGTTTGGCAATAATAATTAAACCAATTGCTGCCAACATACCGTGGATAGCTGAAAGTGGAAAGAAATCAGCTAATTTGCCTAATTTGAAAACTCCAAAAAGAACCTGTACCACACCCGCAACCGCAACTGCACCCAAGGCTAAATGCCAGCCAACTTCGCCACCACCGAATTCGGCAACTGCCCCTGCTACAATGACAATTAATCCTGCGGCTGGTCCTTTAATGGTTAGGCGTGAACCCATGATTAAACTTACTACTAATCCGCCAATGATTGCCGTGATTAAACCCATAATTGGCGGAAAATCAGAGGCTTTGGCAATTCCTAAACTGAGCGGAAGGGCTAATAAGAAAACAATAAAACCAGAAATGGCATCGGAAGAAAAATTTTCCTTCAAGCCTTCGAGTCCATCCTTTGGAATTGATAATTTTGACATAATTTATTTGTGATTTGGCGAGTGATGATTTAGTGATTAATGCTACCATCACAGTTTAATAATTGATACCTTTTTTACAGATGAAAATTGATAAGAATGGTTTAATTTTTCTTCGGTTTTACAAATGAAAAATTGGTATAATATGAAAGCCTAACGGTTGGGTTACTTTCCTCGATAGTATCAGAAAAATTCCAAATATTTTGATGGATATAACTCAACTGAATTTGATTGTGAGGGTTGATATTATAGCCAAATCCTGCAATAATGCGGTTTTGGTTCATTAATGTTGCTCCAACGTCTGTGCCATCAACTGGTGGTTTGTTAATTGAACCAATATTTAAGAAAACTTCATCTCCCAAAATAGCAAAAAGCTTTGTGGCTTTATCTTCTTTAATTAAGGGATAATTTAATAATAACATATAGCGAAAACGATTTCTATAAGAATAATGGTCAATGTTATAATTTCCATCGGTAGCTTTCACAGCCACACCAACGTATCGGTTTTCATCACGCAGACGGTTGGTAATTTTCAAATCGCCTAACTGATGAGTAAATTGTGCTTGCAACCAAACGTGATTTTCAGGAATAGTAATTTTATTGATGGCAGGGCTTCCATAAACAAAAGTTTCGTAATGCGAATATCCCAAACTACCCACTAAATGTTTGGTTAATTGATAGTCTAATGATGGGCGAACGAAATATTGCTGTTTTTCACTAAATCCATTGGCAAAACGAAAGGTAGTCTCAAACGTAAAAGAAAGTTTGGGTGTTAGCATATTTTTACCAAAATAATGTAGCCAAATATCGTTGTTACTACTTAAGGTTTGACTTTTGGAAACAAAAGAACTGAAAATGATTAACGTAATGATTTTCAGAGCGTTAGAAATTTTTTTATGCATAATTTTATTGATGGTAAATTAATTAAACTGTTTCTCTGATGGAAAAAAAGTGCGTCAGTTTAATTAATTATAACAAAAAAAAGAATCTTCTATAAATTGTTCAAAAAAATCAATTTTAAATTATGAATCTGACGGATGCGATACCTAATAACTATCCCCTAACTACTCCGATACGCCAATTCATGGTTAATATCCTGATGCGGTCCTAAAAATATACGAGCATAAATCCTGAAAATTGCCAAACCATCCAAAATCAAACTCATCGAAATTAATCCTAATAAAAGAAATTGGTTTTCGTGAATATGCCCCATGATGAGGTCTTTACCAATGAATTTGGGCGTAATTGGAAAGCCCGAAAGCCCCAAACAAGCAATCAAAAATACCAATGCCAAAGCTGAGTGCTTATAAGAATGACCATGAAAAGTATCTAAAGAAATGGATTTATTGGCTTCTACCAGCCTGTTTAAACACACAAAACCCACGGGACCCGCCACAAAAATACTGCTTAAAAATATCAATACTTGTTCAAAGGCAAACTGTTCGTTGAAACCAATGGCAAGTGAAGTAAACAACTGACTAATAATGATAAATGCCCACGCAATTTGTGCCGATTTTCTTTCTACAAATGCCTTTAAAATTAACGTTAAGGCAATTATGGCGAATATATTTGGTAAAACTAAGAGCATAGGATGAGGCACGAAATCCTCTTTGAAAGTTAAATACAAACCTAAAAAATAACCAGGAATAGATAAAGAAAATACGGTGATTGGCTTTATAAAAGCTAAAGAATTTCCTGCCTTTTTCAAGGGTTTCCAAAAATACTCAAACATAAAACTATCTAAATTCCATTCTTTGATATTCATGGCAAAAAACGTAAGGCGGAGTCTGCCCCAAAGGTTGTTTTTGAAATTATGTTGGGGTGCAATGAAATTGAAAAATTGGTCGTGAATTAGATAACTCAATACCGATGGCGAAACCAATAATTGGTACGTTCTGAGGAAGGCATTACAGGTAAAATGGAAGAAGGCAAAATCAAGCCAACCAAAAGCCACTTCAATAAACATTAGCCCGATTTGGGCAATGGAAGAATAGGCAATTTGGGTTTTTACGGTAGATTGTACACTGGCAATACCTGTGGCAATAATAGTAGTAACTAAGCCAAAACTGACAACTATTATCTTGAAAATCAGGTTATTATCCCACAGTGGCGATGTACGCATGAGTAAGAACAAACCCATGTGAACCGACAATGAACCGTAGAAAATGGCACTTGAAGTAGTAGGTCCTTCCATAGCCCGAGGCAACCAAGCCGAGAAAGGAAATTGAGCTGATTTTACCAAACAAACCACCAAAAAAACCGAAGGAATAAGCAATTGAAAAATCGGCTGATTGATGATGACAGCATGATGGCTTTCTAAATTAAATAATTCCAAAAAGCTGATACTTTTTCCAAAA
The DNA here is from genome assembly GCA_031423975.1 of Cytophagales bacterium. Classification (GTDB taxonomy): domain Bacteria; phylum Bacteroidota; class Bacteroidia; order Cytophagales; family Spirosomataceae; genus Arcicella. The sequence continues at coordinate 13,861 of JANPGQ010000400.1, forward strand.
AAATGATGGCAAATCCAGATACTCAATAGTAAGAAAATATCTGCCAAACGGTAGAATGATACCACTTTCAAAGCATTTTTCACGGGCAAATAACGGTCTCTGTAAAAGGCAATTAACAAAAATGAAGCACTCCCGATGATTTCCCAACCGATAAAAATGGTCTCGAAATTTCCTGAAAAAATAATGATATTTATTCCCAAAAAGAAGAACAAAACGTTGTTGAAAAAACGCTTAAAACCTGGCTCACGGTGGATATAATAACGGCTAAAAATACTCACCATAAAAATAACTGCGGAGGTAACCACTCCATAAGCAACGGTAATTTTATCGAAATAAAAATTAATAGAAAAATCAGAACCTCCCGTTTCATAAAGCACGAATCCTTTGTAAAAAATAGGCTCGAAACCGTGATATGCCCACATTATGGTTAAAGCTAAGGCACAAATAAGGTGGATAGAGACGGTGGCAATGGTAATGCCAAAGATGACGTTTTCTTGTTTATTAGAAAACAAAGTACACAAAATCCAGCCAATAAGTGGGATGATGATGGGATATATGAGGAAGTGTTCGGTCATGGTTTTTCAGTTGTGAGTTAATGAATTGTGAGTTGTGAGTTAGCGATTTTTAATTCAATGGATTTCAATAAATAACTAACTCATAACTTTACAACTCACAACTACTTAATTATCTGTATCGGTAAATTTTCCTTTGTGGCATCAACAATATGGTTGGTTACCATGCCTTTTGCCGTTTCGATTACTTCGTGAATACTATTAGCAGTTTTCACTTTTCCGATAGGGTTGTACTTTTTGAATTCGCCATTTTTGAAGAAATAGGACTCGTTCGTATCAGGATTTATTGCCACCAATTGAACCCATTCATCTCGGAACCAATCGTATAAAGAATCTTCCATTTTGATGGTATTTAGCACCACTTCGGGGAAATGTTCAACCACAATCAAAAGCCTCACGGGGTCGTGAACTTCAATCATTTGCAAGGGCAAACCTGGGCGTAAATCGCCATCGCTACTATTTGCTACGCCAATCAGCCCGACTACATTATGTGGCAGTTTTGTTCCCGCACCTAATTTATAATTATCGACTCTTGAAAAATAATATTCTAAATTAATCCCTCCACAAACGGGCGGCAGTGGTCTCATTACGCCTAAGAGCAGTTTTCCTTCGGGGTCAGTCCGATAATCGTAGGAATTCATGAAGGCTCTTCTATCAAAAAATAAGCCTTTTGTCAAACTTCTGCGACCCACAAAACAGAGGGCATTGGTACCGTGTCCCAATTCGGGGCGAGGTTCAAAAAGCGAAACCGAACGCTGACGAATGGCTTTTCTAACCTTTTTGATATGCTGATTAGTCTTGATGGAAGCAAATCTGCGTGAGCGTTCTTTGGCGTTTAAATCAAGGGCTTTTTCAAAGGTTTTCTTATTTTCGATATGGAGTTTTGCGTTTTCGGGCGAAAGAGTCTTCAAATCATAAAAAGCCATTTCATCACTCGCAGTATCGTGCAAACTACCCAAAAATTGGGTTGATTCGGGAATAACCAAGCCTTTAGAAGCTAAAATTTCTCTTACTTTCGGATGATTTGCCATGAAAGAAAACACCCGAGAATTGACCGAACCAGGTCTTCCCGAACACGCCCCGCAGTCGTGAGCGCCGTGGTGTGGGTTATTGGCACTACTCGACCCATGAGCTACCACGTAAAATATAGGAGCAAAATCTTTCACCATGCCAATGCCTCGCAACAGGTTTTCGACTCGTGTTGCCATTTCCTGAATGGTGAAACCTACGTGCAAATTATTTTCCATTTCGCCCTTACTTTCAATCATCAATTGTCCGTGCAAATTCATGTGAGCAAAGGCATCTGAAATGGCAGGATTCATTTTTGGGCGAAATAAATTGAGAAATAATTGCCCTGCCGCCACAACTCCCAGCGACAAAGAAATCAAAAAGCCTTGTAAAAGCGTATGGGATTTTTTGGTATAAAAAATGGAATGTTCACGATGTCCTTTTACGTCAAATTCTTTAATTAAATATTGAGGCGTAACGGGTGCAGGACAGAGTTTTTCATAAAAAAGACCATTTTGTGGTTGAAAATAAAACTCAACGCCAAAGAAACCTGGGCAACCCAAAGTTTCACAGTTGGGGTCGTATAATTCAATGTGTCGGCGAAGTGAACATTCCCGTTCATCAATGCAAAAGACAGCTTGAAAGGAAGGCGTATTTTTTTCCTTTTTTTCTACTTTATTTTCCACTAAATGCTTCACGCCCGACAATACTTCATCGTAATAATTCCATTCAAAAGCATCTTGCCAAATCATCAAAACTTCTTTAAATTCATTGGTTTGAACATCGGCAAAAAGGTCAATGGGTTTGGTGTCGGTATCTTGGCAAAGAGGTTTCCAATTTTCGCCCAATTGTGAGTCTAAAGCGTCTATTTCCAATAAAAGTTCAAAAATAATGGCATCTTGAAGCGTTATTTTTTTTGGATAAAGTATTGATTCTGGATGGTCTTCCAACGTGCCAACCATACCACTCCAACCCCGATGACTGAACTGTAAATCGAAAATATATTGTTCAAAAAATGCTTCTTTACCGACTAAAATTTCTAATAAATTTTTGATAGAAATATCTTCTTCAAACAGTAATTTTTTAGCTCTTTTTCCCTTGAAAAAACTGGTAAAGCTATCTTTTTCAAAGGCTTTGATGGCAAATAAAAGCCCTTGGTCTTCATAAGGGAAATGCCATATTGCTACGCCTTGGTCGAGATAACTACTCAGGATTCTGAATAAAATGGGTTGGACTAAATTATCTAAATCAAGATGATAGATTTTCTTCCAATTGGCTCGCAAACGCCCAATGCGTGGATTGTTTACGGGCGTATATTCCTTGGTGAGAGCATTTTTTTCCCATAAATCAAGTTCAGATTCTCCCTTTCGGTCTTTGATAACTTGTAATAAAATGTCCTCCGTAATGCGTCCTGTGCGGTATAATTCACGAAAATCCTCTAAGGGTAAAGTTACCTCATAGCCAAAAATCTCTGATGCTTTGAAGATGGCATCGTAAAATTTATATTCCTGAAAAGCATGAAGAGAATTATGATGAATAAAATCTTTGAGGGGTGTTTGGGTAGGCAAATAATGTTTCAATTCGTGGATTATCTGATTTTCATCAAATAAATGCTCGTGTTGTAAGGTTTTCAAAGTCATATTAATTACAGAGTTTAAACGTGATTTTGATGTTCCGAAAGGATAGACAGTCTCAGTTATTTTTTGGGCTAAAATGTCATAAAACAAGAAGTAAAATGGATTTTATTCAAAAAATTAAAATAAAAATTGGAATTTTTATAAAAAAATAATTCATCTTGGTTGTGATGTAAAAAAAGGGTTTGGTTTAAGGGAAAATATGTTTTTTTTGAGATTTTATAAATCAAAAAACCCTTGCAAACGTTCAAGACGTTTG
>JANPGQ010000401.1:0-1611 GCA_031423975.1 Cytophagales bacterium
TACATTCAGATTCGCTCTCATGGTTTCGTGAATTCCAAAATGTCTAAAACCTGAACCTTCTGGTGCGTTGGAATGATGGACAGTCAAATTGTCAATTTTGATAGCACTGATTACAACATCAAAAAACAATATTCCATCGGTTTTTTAGACCGACACTTTTTATAGTTAAGAAATAAATGGGGTATTTATTTGACAAAATAGCCGCCAGATAGTATCATAGCGGCTATTGAAAACATCTAATATCCGCAAAAATATAGAATCAGGTTTAAAAAACCTATACCCCTCAAAATTGCAAGGCAATCCTTTGAGACGATTCAACACATTAGTAAGTATGGTTAGTGGCTTAATTGCCAGTGAACACGTTTCATTAGGGAAAATAGCAGACCATCAACCAGGTAAAATTCATTCTTTGAGTCAAGTCAAGAAAAATGAACGTTGGCTTGACAATAGATTGATTGACGCTGATACCTTTTTTACTCCCTTGATTATCAAGATATTACATGGTATAATTCTCCAAGAGAAAGAACTGGTATTTATCATTGATGGTTCGGTTGTAGGGAAAGGTTGTCAAACGTTAATGTTAAGTGTACTTTGGAAAAAGAAAGCTATTCCCGTGGTTTGGAAAACCATCCAAGCCCCCAAAGGACACTTTCCCGAATCAGACCATTTACAGTTATTAAAACTCTTAGAAGGTATCTTAAAACCACTTCCCAACGTCCGTTGTGTGATGTTGGGCGATGGGGAATATGATGGTTCTCAATGGATTCAACAACTTCAAAATATGAGCTTTGAATACGTTTTGAGAACGGCAAAAGATACCCTATTGACTAATCAAGACCAAGAAGTTTTCCAACCTAAAAAGTTAGATGTGGGAGATAGTTCTTCTTTGTATATACCTGATTGTCAATTAAGTAGCCAAGTTAAAACTCATTTCGTCCTCTGGCACGAAAGGGCTTTCAAAGACCCTGTTTGTCTATTGACTAATCAAGAAATTGGGCAAATGGCAATTGGTTATTACAGAAAACGATTCAAAATAGAAACACTCTTTAAAGACTTTAAAAGTGAAGGTTTCAATCTTCACAAGTCTAAAATGACTGACCCTGAAAGATTGAATCGACTTATTATTGTTTGTGCCTTGGCATACTTATGGTTAATAGGAATAGGACTAACCATTTTTACTAAAAAATCTTGGAAAAAGCGAGTTTACAAAATACAAAAAGATACTTTAAACATTTTTACGCTTGGAAAAAGACTTTATAAGTACCTGATTAAGAATAATTTACGAATACCAGATGTGTTTAAACTATTCAAACTTATAAAAGTGTCGGTCTAAAAAGAATTTGGCAATATCTTGTAATAGGATTTTTAATTTCTGGTATTTTATTTGAAATAATGATTTCTTACAAAATTGTAGAAAGAAGCATAAAAGATATAGGCATTTTATGGCTTATTTGGATGATAGTTTACGGTAATCTTCGTTCTAAAATTGAGCCATTTTACCAAGAACCAATCCATTTTTTTGTAGCTGATGAAGACATCCAAAAAAGAGCAAAACGCTTTATAGGAAAAGTTATGGTTTTTGGGGGAATATTGAGTTTGATTCTTCTTTTT
>JANPGQ010000402.1:0-8090 GCA_031423975.1 Cytophagales bacterium
TAAACTTAATAAAAGTAAAATTATTAGACGAGAATGATGGATTATCAACCTCGACTAACGTTAATAAAATAGCTCTTGGGAATACATTTTATATCTATCAAAAAGGAACAATTGCATTCCGTTATAATGGTATTTTACAACGCTGGACAGTTGTTTCTAAAAATGGGGTAAACGATGGAACTTCGGCTACTTGGCAACAAGCGGGCAATGATTTATATAATTTAAATACTGGTAATGTGGGTATTGGCACTAATAGCCCTGTTGCAAAATTGGATTTGAGCGGGTCGTTAAGAATAGGGAATGGAACAGAGGCTATTGGTAAGGTATTAACCAGTGATGCTAACGGTTTTGCAACGTGGCAAACTGCGGCAAGTTTATTTTGGTTTGGGGATAATAAAATTAATGATGATTATAATTTTCAAACCACATATCCTTTAGCAAATAAAATTGTGCAAATTAATAGCCCTGTAATGCTCAGTGGTGGAGGTAGAGGCAACTATAAAAGTGGTGGATTAAATATTTACAACCCAGTTAATGGCGGAGGTATAGTGAAATATATAACGCTTGATGGTCAAAATATTCAGGGAAGAAATTTAGATTATAATTTTAGTGGTGTGGATGAAAGTGAAGATAATATTTTACTAAATAGATTTGGCGGTAATGTGGGCATTGGAACAAACAACCCTACCAGCAAACTAAGCGTAAACGGAAACATTCGAGCTAAAGAACTCGTGGTTGAAAGTGGTTGGGCAGATTATGTTTTTGAGAAAAATTATAAACTACGTAGTATTAATGCAATGGAACAATTTATTCAAGAAAACAAGCATCTACCCAATATTCCGAAGGCTTCTGAAATAGAGAAAAATGGTTTGAAAGTAGGTGAAATGAATAAAGCTATGATGGAAAAAATTGAAGAATTGGCTTTGTATATTATTCAATTGAAAAAAGAAGTTGATTTGTTAAAGAATAAAAAATAAGCACTATGAAATTCACAAAAAGATTAATCGCCATACTAACATTTTCTATTTTACCTTCTTTCATTTACGGTCAAAATTCATACAATAAGGAGTTAAATCAAAAATTAGAAAATAAAAATAATTTTCAAGATTGTTGGCAAACTATCTCCAAATATTATTCCAGTAACAATTACAGACAAAATCCAAAGTTGTATTCTGAGTTTGAAAAATGGAATCGCTGGGCATGGTGGCAATCCAGACATTTGGACGCCAACGGGAATATGGAAAATAATGATTTAAACCAATATAATACTTTACTAAGTTTAACAACAGAAAAATCTAACAAAGCTGCCAGAACAACTTTTAGCAATACGGGTAATTGGAATTTTGTTGGACCATATAACATTAATGAAGGAATAGCAAGAGTAGATAGAATTGCCTTTCACCCCACTGACCCCAATATTTTGTATTGTGGTACTCCATCTGGCGGTTTATGGAAAACGGTTGATGGTGGAAATAATTGGTTTTCGGTTAATGGGTTTAGCCCACAAGTTGGCGTATCGGGGATTGTTGTTGATTATTCCAATCCCAATACCATCTATGTACTTACAGGTGAATTTGCATCTTCAACGGGTAATTCATATTCCAGAAATTGCATTGGCGTATTAAAATCAACCGATGGTGGAAACACTTGGAAACTATTAAATAAAGTAACCAACAACAATAAATCATTTGGAGGCAATGGATATAGACTCATTCAAATGCCCAACGACCCCAATAAACTTTTTGCCAGTACTTCAAATGGTTTATTTTATACTACAGATGGCGGACAGACTTGGCAAACATATCAATCTACTTATATTTTAAAAGATATGTTGATAAAACCAGGTTCAAATGGACAATATATTTTTGGCTATGATAGCTCAACTTTGATAACTTATTCAAATGACTATGGGGTTACTTTTTTAAGGTATTCTATTCATACTACGAATAATTTCTTGAGAAGTTTTACTGGTAATATTAAATTAGCTACATCCAATAAATTACCCAATAGAATCTTTTTTGAAGTATCAGGTAAATCAAAACCGCTTCCTGACGATATTCTTGCACCAGTAAATAAAGTTTTTTTTACCGATAATAATTTTAATACTGTAACCTTAGTCACACCTACTAATGGGATAGCACCAGGAGTTGAAAATCCCTATTATGCTGCTATTGGCGTGAGCAACGTAGATGCAAATATTTTTTTGAGTGGCAACCAAAGTTTGGTTAGGTCAACGGATGGCGGAGCAAACTTTGGTTCAATTATAGAACAGGGAATTCACAGCGATTTTCATGATATAGTTTCCAATCCTTTAAACAATTATATGTATGCCTGTACTGATGGTGGGGTATATCTAAGTACAGATCAGGGAGCGAACTGGACTTACAAGGGTAGAGGAATTGCCGCAACTCAATTTTATCACATGAGTGCCACCATCTTAAATGATGAAGTAAATATTGCTGGGGCTCAGGATAATGGATTTATGAGAAGAGATAATGCTGGGAATTCATTTTTGGTGAGAGGGGGCGATGGCTTTTCTGGTAAATTTTTGAATAATGACCAAAACACTTTTATATACTCGGTAAATGAGCAAGTATTAAAATATAATATTAGCACACCAAATAATTCAGTATTATACACTCCTTTCGTAAGAAACGAATCCAATTTTTTCCCCAGTATTGAGGTACACCCAACCAATAACAATATTATTTATGCAGGTTATCCTACAGGGTTACGTAGAAGCCTTAATGGTGGTGCAACCTGGGATTCGACAATGAATTTATCTGGTTCTGCTGGTTTTGCCTTATCGGGAGGAATAGCAGTTAGCCAGCAATATCCTGATAGAATTTATATTGCAAATAATTCTATTCTGAAAGTTAGCAATGATAAAGGAATTACATCATCTGTAATTTCTGGGAATCCTGGATGGGTAAATATTACAGGTCCAATTACAGATGTAGCAACAAATGCCAACAATGCCAATGAAGTTTGGGTAACATTTGGAGGAAATTCAGGAACAAAAGTTTTGTATTCTCCCAATGCTGGTACAAACTGGACAGATTTTACGGGTACTCTCCCACAACTTCCCGTCTATTGTGTAAAATACACCACGGATGGTGATGCCTATATTGGAACTGATGCAGGCGTATATTTTATGGATTTTGCTATGAATGATTGGGTTTTTTTTAGTAATGGCTTACCACCTATTCCAGTTACTGATTTATTTATTAATGAAAATACAAAAACCATTAAAGCTTCAACTTTTGGAAGAGGTATTTGGAAAAGTGATTTATATGCTGATTGTGCAACGTCATTAGCCTTAAACGGTTCACCACTCGGAAGCAAGTTTTACCAAGCAAACGGTATGATAACTACTCTACAAAACATTTCTGGGTCTTTTGGTAACGAAGTCATATATAGGTCGCCTACTCAAATTAAATTTACGGATGGATTTAAGGCTTTTGAAGGAAGCTTTGTCAAAACAGTAATTGGACCATGTGGACAAGGAGTAGTTTTAAATTCTGTTAATTCAAATACTACTAAAATGATTTCAAAAGATTTAACAATGTTTATAAAAAGGTAGTATCTCTTCTCCTAATAAAAATTAATTTCTAAGAAATAATGGAACAATGATTTTTCATAAATCTTTCCACCATTTATATTTCTATTTACATTTTCTATCTTTTTATCATCAATGCTGACCAATGGCGAGCATTTTGGTGGATGTTTTTTTGATTAAATCAACAATTTATCAACCGAAAATTATTAAGTATTCTTTTAACAAAAATTAACCATAACAAAACAACATGGAAAAATCACTTCAAACCCGTATCGGTTATTTCTTTATCGGTGTACTTATCGTCACCATTTTGGGATTCTACAAAACATATCTCATCAAATTCCCAGATTTTGCAGGTTTTACGTCTGCTCATCATTTTCATGGAGCGGTTGCCCTCACTTGGATATTGATGCTAATTATTCAACCATTTCTAATAAGAGCAGGTAAATACAATATTCATCGCATGGTTGGTAAGTTTTCTTATTTGGTGATGCCCCTTTTTGTGATTTCGTTATTTTTTGTAGTAAAAGCTGGCTATGAAAGAAACATAAAGACACTTTCCGTAGAGAATACTCTGGCTGCCATGACTAACGGTATTCCCGAAATGTTTTTCATGACACTACTTTTTGGGCTTGGTATGTATTATAAAAATAAAACTGCTTTCCATCTAAGATTTTTATCAAGTACAGGTATCATTATATTAGGTCCAGGATTGGGTAGATTTTTAGGTGTTAACTTACAACTACCATTGCCAATCATAATATTATTAATGATTAGTCTAACCGCAGGTATTGCCCTCGTTTGGCTGATAATGGATATAAGGCAAAAAAAATCGGCATTTCCGATGGCTACACTACTCATTATTTGTTTTGTTGCTGCTTTCATCGGGAGTCATGGTCATTCGGCTTGGTGGCAAGCGTTTGCCAATTGGTTTGCTAAAGCATTATTTTAACCTGTATTAGCAGATTTCTCGCCTTTAATATTTTTTTTAATAACAGACTATCGTTCAAGTTATTGGTCTGGGCGACTCTTTACAATACCAACAAAGGCGGAAATCTACTTGTTTGGATAACTACAGGTTTTATTTTTTTTTATGTCGAAAAATTCCACAGAGATACAATAAAAGTTAAACAATATGAAAATTCAAAACCCACTTTCCTTAAAAACAATTGCAGCGATAACCGCTTATTTTTTGGTTATTTTTTACTTTTTCGGAGCTGCCGATACAAACTATAATTTGATTTATCCATCGTTTCCAAAAATTCATGAACATTACGACGAATATATGTCGGTTTTTAATGCTTCGACCCGAATTTTACTGACTTATTCCTAGTTTGCCTTGCTGTTTACGTCGGTTTTATTGCTTTGGTTTCGACCAAATTCTTTTCCACGTCCAGCCATTTGGATTTCGATAATTTTAGCTTCGAGTTCAGCAATTTCAACCTTGTTTTTTATCATGCCCATACACTTGTCATTATGGGTTTCAGGTTATAAGGAAGACTTATTTCAAAAATTAATGACTATTACTTACTATTTTCAATTTATACCGAGTTTTATGCAAATACTAATTGGCTTATGGTTGCTAAACCGTTATTTGGGTCATATCAAATTCATTAGCCGATGGGTTTTTATACTGTTTATCTCACTCACATTTCTCACTACAAACTATGGTAATTTTACTTATCTGCTATACATAACCGTTGGTTCAACGGATTGGGCAGCATTTAGAACCGCCATTTTACCTCCTTTATTTTTCATTGGTTTACTGATGGCTTTTACACCCATGTTTCTCACAATCCCTTTGTTTTGGTTGCGACCAAAAAGCATTCCGAGGTATTTTGTGGGTATTTATGGGCTAACTATCTTCTGGATTTTTTTCATTTCAGCATTTTATCTCGTTTCTAAAGTGCAAGGCTATTTAGAGCATCATTATTCTCGCTTAAGAACCGAAGAATTAATCAATGCCGATTTTACGTATCGTATAATACCAAGTATGATTTTAACTTTTATAGCCGTTTATATGTTTGTAAAAGTTGGACAAGATAAAATGGAAAATCAAAACTTAAATTGATTTTTTTAGCGATAATAGTCAATCAATAATCACAATTTTTAAAAACAAACCAATGAAAAATATCTTAATTTTTAGTCTTCTAACAATCTTCTTTTTAAGCTCTTGTCTGAATAAAATAGATATGACTAAATACAAACTTACCAAAGAAGATTCAACCCGAATTGATTTAAACAGTTATTCGAAAGAAAGGAAAGAATTAGTTGACTATATGATGTCAAGAATGCCCAATAAGGCTTTTGCGACTCATGTAATACCTGAATGTACGGATGATAATGTGGCAGTGGGTCCCGCAGGAGAAAGGTCAATCGGGGTAGAAAAATGGAAAAAGGGATTTCAGAAACAAGATGTTACTTTCAAAAAAGTGGATATAATTCCAGAAACCACCATTATAAGATTTTACAATGAAGGGAAAACGGCAGTGGTAAATTTGGTTTTAAACGTTACCCTCAATACTCCCGTTGGAGAAATTAATTTGAATGTATTGCGTTTGGAAACGTGGATAAAAAAGGGAAATCAATGGTGTATGGTTGCAGGGCAAGGAACAGAAGCTGTTGATTATGGTGATGGATTCAAAACCTTAGTTTCAAGAATTCTCGCAGCCTTTTTTACGGGTTTAATCATTATGTATTTGTTCATGCGATGGAGATTTAACAAATTTAAAAAAACGTTTATTAAAATATAAATGAGCAGAAAATGCTCCTAAAAAACTTACCTCAATACATGAAAAATCATACCATTACCGATCGCATCACCGTCATTGATGCCTTGCGAGGCTTTGCCCTTTTGGGAATTATCCTCAATCATTGCAGCCAAGAATTTTTGGCAGGAGCCACCCCGTCTTCCCATCAAACTTTCAATATTTTTTCTCCCACGGATGCCTTTTTAGGGCAAGTGATGGGGTATTTAACATCAGGGAAATTCTTTACTATTTTCTCCTTTCTTTTCGGGCTAAGTTTTGCCATTCAGATGGATTCTGCCGCAAAAGATGGTCGTCCCTTTGCGGGCAGAATGTTGTGGCGAATATTGATTTTATTTGCCATTGGCTTCATTCATAGTATGTTTTACTCTGGCGACAGTCTCAGGATTTATGCCTTTTTGGGAATATTCCTTTTATTGATGCGAAACCTCAATAATCGTGTTTTACTCATTGTGGGCTTATTATTGGTCTTGAATACGCCTTTAATTTTTGTCAGAATCCAATCACAATTTGCACCTCCACCAACGGCTCAACAAATTGAAATGGGCAAAAAGCAAGGTGAAGGTTTTGTAAAAATGGCAAATGAAGAATTCAATATTAAGCAAAACGGAACGCTTGCCGATGTGGTAAAAATGAATTTTGAAGGGGGCTTGTTGGGTACTTTGGGTTTTCAATTATTTACAGGAAGATTATTCATTACCCTCGGACTATTTCTTTTGGGCTTATGGGCAGGAAGACGACAGATTTTTATCGAAAATTTGGTCAATAAGCACTTCTTCCAACGGGTACGTATATGGTCGGGCGTTATGGCGTTAATTTCAACTTTAATAGTTATTTTCTTAGGCGGTATTTCTATGGGACCACCCTTGTCTGGATGGCGTGGAGTGGTTGGTTCAACGGCTTTCGATGTTCATCAAATCACACTTTCGGTCTTTTATATTTCAATAATTACTTTGATTTATTGGAAAACTAAACCTCTTTTCCTCCGATTATTAGTTGCAGTCGGGCGGATGGGCTTAACCACTTACCTCTGCGGTACTGCCTTCGGGGCATTAACTTTCTTTGGTTATGGTTTTGGCTTAATCGGACATATTGGCGTTACGACTTCCGTCATTTTGGGCATTATATTCTTTGCTTTACAAATCCCCTTTTCAAATTGGTGGCTATCCAACTTTCAATTTGGACCAGTTGAATGGCTTTGGCGAAGCCTGACTTTTTTGAAAATTCAGGCTTGGAAACAGCCTAAACCTTCAAAATTATCTTGGCAAAATTTCAAATAAAACAATTTAAAAAACAATAAAATGACAGACGCACATTTAGTACACATCAAGGAAATGCAGTTGATACATTCTCCAAATCAGTTAGTTGCTTCCCTCAATTTACCCGCAGGAAGTTATCTTATTTTTGGCAAAGCAACCGCAGCCGCCAGACAATTGAAGGGCTTAGAAAAGTTTGCCCAAGGGTTTGATTGTAAATTAATTTGTAATGGTGTTGAAGATTTATGTAGAGAAAATATGAACCCAAATAGCTCTGATGGAGGGAATTGGTGTACGATTGCTCTAAATTTAGGCGTAACGCTGGAAAATGAAGGCAAAGTAGAAATGAAAGTAACTTCGGGTTTGACCGATGGAATATTGTTTTTTGATGTTGTAATCAGTGCTATCAAAATTGACAATTTGACTGTCCATCATTCCAACGCACCAGAAGGTTCAGGTTTTAGACATTTTGGAATTCACGAAACCATGAGAGCGAATCTGAATGTA
>JANPGQ010000403.1:0-10703 GCA_031423975.1 Cytophagales bacterium
TCGGTCATATCACCGTGTCGAGAACCAAAAAATAGGAATTTCAACATGGCTACCTCGGTCTCGAAACCTACTTTCACCACCGAATGTGGCAAGGCGTGAATTTCCGTAAAATCTTGGTAATTTAACAGCTCTACAATCTCTACCCAATCCCCCACTTCAAAGAGCCAATCCAAAACCTCCTCCTTTTTCATGGATGCTTTTCCACGGGTTTCGAGGTTCAGCATTTTTGCCATTTCTATCAATTCCGTCTTGTTAAAAATATCCAAAACTTCACCCGCCTGTATGATGTGAGAGGAGGTAAGTGGCTCGACAAAACCCTTTTGGATCAGTACATTAAGCACTTCAGGAATATTTTCAATCTCCGAATATTTCAGTTTTTCGGTTCTGAAAAACGAGCCAGCCCTGTTGGTAAAACGAATGAAAAGGCATTTTTCATCTTCCGTCAAAGCCTCAAATTGAGCTAAAAAAGATTGCTCTGCATCATTGAGAATATGCTGATATTTCTTCTGAACAAAATTGATTAGATATTGAAAATATTCTAAGTAATATTTGGGCGGAAGTTCTATTTTTTCGGGGTACATACTTTGCTATTTTAGGGATTACAAAGGTATGTAAGGAAGCGATAAGTTATGAATGATGAGTGATAAGTTTTGCCGTTCGTATAATTTAGTTCGATATTGATGGTAATTTTAGCCCTACCAAGCGTTTCAAAAGCTTGATAGGGGTTAGAAGACAACTTTACCTTAAATCCCGTGAACCGTTAACCTTTCACCGTTTACCGTCTTCGCCGCTTCCCAACCCAAAATAGCCTTCTTCCGATATTCGCCCCAACGATAATTTCCCGTTGTTCCAATTTTCTGAATAACCCGATGGCAAGGAATTAAAAAGGCAATGTGATTGGCTCCAATTGCTGAGCCAACTGCTCGCTGTGCGGTTGGTTTTTCAATTAAAGTAGCAATGTCTTCATAACAAGCCACTCGCCCAGACGGAATTTTTAAGAGGGCTTCCCAAACCTTTATCTGGAAATTTGTTCCTCTCAATAATAGATTGATGGGCTTTGCATTTTGATGATTTTCCTTCGAAAAAATTTGTTCAATGAAAACAGAAGTTATCTCCTGATTTTCTTCAAAATCTGCTTTTTGAAATTCATTTTTCAAACGAATCAACTCATCAATCATCTGATTTTCAGGAAGAAAGGTCAATTCTAAAATACCCCTCGAAGTTGTGGCGATGAAGGCAAATCCGAAATTAGTTTCATGAATCCCGTAAAAAATGGTCAATCCTTCACCTTGTCTTTTGTATTCGGCGGGAGTCATGGCTTCATAAGTTACAAAGAGGTCGTGCAAGCGTGAGGAACTCGAAAGTCCCATCAAAACTGTTGTATCTAATAAATCTTTGGTTTCGTTCAAGATATTTTTAGCATATTCTTTCGTCAGAAAACGCATAAAACGTTGTGGAGAAGTTCCCGCCCATTTGGTAAACATCCTATCAAAATGAAACTCCGAAAGGTTTACTTCTTCCGCTATTTCTTTCAAAGTCGGCTGACGTTGAAAATTCTGTTCTATAAAGCGAATAGCCTGTTCAATTCGTTGATAATTAATGTTTTGCTGAGTCATATTTTTAATTATTTAGCATCATGAAAAATTATTCCCAATGTGTGTCTAACACCCGAACGCACTTTGGAAACGCCATGTCGCATATTGGTTCGGTAATATCCTTTTGTACCTTTTACGGGTCTAAAATTGGTGGTAAAAATGAGAATATCTCCTTGATTGGGTGATAAAACTTCCGCCACTGATTGCATCCGTGGGCGTTGTTCAATCAATACAAATTCGCCGCCCGTAAAATCTCGATCGGGTTCATTCAGAAAAATAACCATTTGAAAGGGAAACCAAACGTCTCCGTACAAATCTTGATGAAGCGTATTATAACCACCTTCTGTGTATTTTAGCATCAATGGCGTTGGTCTGTTTTGTTCATTTTGATGACAAATTTCTAATAAATCCTCATGCTTGTCTGGAAATAAATCCTTTATATTCAGTGCATTCATCCAACGATTTGCCACTTTTGCCAAGTGCGGATACACCTCCGTGCGTAGCTGTTGCACAAGATTTGGCAATGGATAATTGAAATATTTATATTCGCCAATGCCAAACTGATAGCGTGCCATATTGATGGTGGAACGATAAATGGGTTGGTCATATAGGGCAATTAATTCTTGGCATTGGGTAGGCGTGAGGACGTAAGATATTCTCACAAATCCTTTTTCAGATAATTCTTCGGTAGCACTTTGCCAGTCTATAGTTGAGAGCATTTTCTTACGTTTTCTTTTGACAAAGGTATCTTTCGGACTGAGTTTTTCTAATCTGAATATTGCTGAATATTCAGATAAAACATTCTTTATGAAATTTATTTCTAAATTCTTCGCTTTATATTTACGCTTACTTATTTAAAAATGAAAAATGAAAATACTTGTTGTTGAAGATGAATTTATACTGGCTACTGATTTGAGTGATACGCTTGAATCGGAAGGTTATGAAGTAGTTCACGTGGCAGATAATGGACAAGATGCCCTTGATTTTTATGGAGAAAATGAAGTTGATTTGGTGCTTTGCGATATAAATATTAAAGGGGATTGGGATGGTATCGAAACCGTAGAGCGTTTGATTGCGGTGAAGGCGGTGCCGATTATTTATCTCACGGCATTATCAGATAAAGAAACGCTTGAACGTGCCAAAAAGACTTTTCCTGCCGCATATATTCCCAAGCCTTACGATATTATGAGCCTCAGAATGGCCATTGAAATGGCAATCAATAACTTTGCTATGAAGGTTCAGCCCTTGAAAATTTTGCGGGATGAAAAAATGGAAAACATTTCAAAAGAAACCATTTTGCAGGTAAATAATTATATGTTTATAAAGCAAAATTATCAATTCGTCAAGTTTCCATTGAGTGATATTTTGTATCTCGAAGCCGACAATACTTATACCAATATTGTTACAGAAAATAAAAAATATACCATCAGGCTCACTATGGGCAATGTTTTAGAACGTTTACCGATGAAGGATTTAGTTAGAATTCACCGCTCGTTTGCCGTCAATATCAACAAAATAGAATCATTTACCGAACAAGAAGTTTCTATTCATAATCTTCAAATCCCGCTCAGTCGTACCTATAAAGACGATTTTATGAGACATTTCATGTTTAGGTAAGTAGTTATTAGTTACTGGTTATTAGTATTTCCATTCTTGACTGATAACCAATAACTGATAACCATTAACCAGCCTACGCCGCTTTCGGAATATTCAATTCAAAGTATGTTCCTTGATTATTCTCAAATCTATACTTCCCATTTACTTGGCTGGATAACCCTTTAATCAATTTTTTGCCAAAAGAACCCACATTTTTATTCATAACAGCTTCGTCAATACCAATGCCATTATCCTGCAATTGTAGGGTAATATCTTTGTCGTTTTTGAAGTTGATAATCAAGGAAGGGTGTTCAATGCCTTCGTAAGCATATTTAAAAGAATTGGTTATCAACTCATTGACTATCAAACCAATAGGAATTGCCATGTCCACGTCTAACTCTGGATTTTCAGCATTAATTTGTAAGTCAAAACTTTCGGCAGAATAACCATAAGCTTGCATCAAACTCTCGGCAAGTTCGTTCAGATACAGTTTAATATTCAAGGAAGAAACATTTTCAGTATTGTACAACCGTTGGTGAATCAGAGACATTGCCTGTACTCGCATTTGTCCTTCACGCACGGCTTTGGCAGCATTTTTATCTTCCAAACGGTTCGACTGGATATTTAACAGACTGGAAACAATGGCTAAATTATTCTTTACCCGATGATGCAACTCCTTCATCAGCGTATTTAATTGCCGTGATTGTTGTTCAATTTGGCTGTTTTTGACTTGTAATTTTCGATAGAGAAAATACCCCAACCCTAATAAAATTACTAAAACTGTTAAACCAATTATAGCAAAAATCAATTGACTTTTTTGGGTTTTGGTTTCCTTACCTAAATCATTGATTTGAATTTCTTTTTGTGCGGTTTCAAAGCGAGTTTGGAGTTCTGCAACGGCTTTACGGGTATTCTGATTTGACAAAGTATCGTATAAGATTCGCCATTGTTTTTGAACTTGATAAGCCGCTGGAATCTTATTTTGTGCATCATAAATTTTTCGGAGTAAATCTAAATAATCTACTTTCATAGACAATGCTCCTTCTTGATTTTCTAAAAGTTTAAGTGCTTTTTGAGTTTCGATTTCAGCTTTTTTGTATTCCTTCGTTTCGAAATAAACTTCGCCAACTTTCCCAATTGCCATTGCCTCGGCGTAAGTATCTTTATGTTGGTGGTAATATTGTATAGAACTTTCTAAAATTCCGAGCGTTTTATCAAATTGCTTGGCTTTCTTGTAAATTCCTGCCATATTCAGCAATGAACTTTGTTTGAAATCCTCAAAACCTAATTTTTGATAAAGGCTAATTGCTTTCGAGAAGTTTTGTAAGGAAATATTATATTGCTTTAATTCATAGCCTTCAATAGCTGCCATGCTGGATAATACGTGTGCTTGATATTCTTCATTTTTGTATTGATTGGCTAAAACTAAGGTCTTTTCATAATATTTTATAGCGGATGAAAGGTCTTTTTTGTCTTCAAAAACTTGTGCCATTTTATGAACTGATTGGATTAATTTCCTTTCCATTTTCATCTCCAAAAAAATCTGGTAGGCTTGTTGTAAATGTTGAAGGGCTTGAGGTGCTTTTGTAAGCAAGTTTTCCTCACAACCAATTCTATACAACGCAAGACCTATCCTTTTTTTATCCCCTAATTTTTGGGCAATTTGTAGGGCTATTTGCTGTGAATGCAAACTTTCAGACATCTTATCAAATTCAATACTAACTCCGTATTTGGAAATAGTATCAATTTTAATAGTATCATCGGGTAATTTTAAAAGTGCATCAAGAGATGATTTTTGAGCAAAAACAGATGAAAATGAGATACTAAGAATCCAAAGAAATCCCCAAAATTTATTCATAGCTGTGTTAATTTTAGAACCCAAATATCATATTTTATTATTTAATATCCTATAAAATCTATTGATTAGATGCTTATATTTGTGCATAATAATTCGAAATTTATTCCTTTGTCTCAATAATGTCAAATAATTACGAAACCGAACAAAATACCTATCAATATATCATTGCTGGCGGAGGAATGGCGGGACTCTCATTGGCTTTTTATTTGAATAAATCATCTTTGAGAGACAAAAAAATTCTTATTATTGACCGAGAAGTAAAAAATGTTAATGACCACACTTGGTGTTTTTGGGAAACAGGAGTATCGCCATTTGAAGAGATTATTTTCAAAAAATGGAAAGGTGTTTGGTTTCACGGGACTGAAAATTTTTCTCAATTCCTTGATTTACAAGACTATACCTACAAAATGATTCGTGGGATTGATTTCTACGAATACATTATACCTATCTTAAAACAGAATCCCAATATTACGTTTCTGAATGCAAATATTGAAGTGATTGGTGCAGACACCGACCAAGGAATTAAAGAAAATTCACCCATCGTGAAAACGGATAAAGGCGATTTCATAGCTTCTGAAATGGTTTTTGATAGTTCTTTCCGTTCTAACTACAATAATCCAAAGCATCATAATATGCTTCAACATTTCAAGGGTTGGGTGATTGATACTGAAAATCCCGTTTTTAAAGTAAATGAACCGACCCTTTTTGATTTTAGAATTGAGCAAAAAAATGAACTGCGTTTTGTATATGTTTTGCCCTATTCTGAAACCAAAGCATTGATTGAATTTACCATTTTTTCAGATAATTTGATTACACATCAAGAGTATGAATTTTATTTAAAAAAATACATCGAAGAGACTATTAAAGTAGGAGAGTATCTTATAAAAGCAGATGAATATCAAATTTCAGAAACCGAATTTGGCGTAATTCCGATGTCGGATGAAAACCATGAAATTTCTCCCATGCCCAAAGTAATTCGTATTGGCACATCTGGCGGATATGTGAAGGCTTCAACGGGTTATACTTTTCAAAGAAGTCAGCGGTTTTTGCAGAATTTGGTTAATGCTTTGGAGGAACATAAAGAAGATTCTAATGGCATGAAAATTAATAAGTGGAAAAGTATTTTAGATACAATTCTTTTGAATGTGATGTTGGAAAAACGAGCTCCGCAGGATGAAATTTTCACGCATCTTTTTAAAAATAATAAGGCATCCAGAATTTTAAAATTTTTGGATGAAGATACCTCTATTTTTGAAGATTTATTAGTGATTAACTCCGTTCAAAAAATACCATTTATCAAAGCGGCTTGGCAAGTTATGAATAAAAAAATGTTCTCTAAATAATCTAATTTTTATTGAAAATACCCGTGATCTTTCAACCGCTTCCCATACAAACTACCGCTCAATATCTCCTTAATGATAGCCGCCAGTTATCATCGCCACAGCGTTCTATCTTCTTTGCCATCAATGGATTACATCACGATGGACATCAATTTTTGGATGACTTATACCGCAAAGGTGTTCGTGAATTTGTGGTAGAAAAAAAAGCCATTAATTCTGCTTTGACTCGTGAAATGGAACGGATGACGGATGCCAAAATTTGGCAGGTTGAAGACAGTATTTTGGCAATGCAGGAAATTGCTAAAATACATCGTGAAAAGTTTGATTTGCCCATCGTTGCTATTACGGGAAGCAACGGTAAAACCATTGTCAAGGAATGGCTTTCACAATTGCTGAGTAATCGTTTTAAGGTAATAAAAAGCCCCAAAAGTTATAATTCTCAAATTGGTGTTCCACTATCGATTTGGCAAATCAATGAAAGTCATAATTTGGGCATTTTCGAAGTCGGTGTTTCTCGCCCAAACGAAATGGCAAATCTCGAAAAAGTGGTACAACCCCAAATCGGAATTTTTACGAATATTGGCACGGCTCACAACGAGTTTTTTGAAAATAATTTGCAGAAAATTAGAGAGAAATTATTACTTTTTAAAAATGCCAAACAATTGATTTTTTGTGCTGACTATGTAGAAATTGATAACATTATTCAGCAAGAATTTATTTTGCAAAGCCCTAATTGTCAATTGATTAGTTGGGGAAGATGTAACACGGGAATCCTTCCCGTGAATCGGACGAAAAAATACGGCAAAGATTGCCGTGGTACGTTTATCAAAACCGATTGGAAAATTGAAAATCTCAATACAAAAGTAACCCTTGATTTTCCAGAAAATTTATCCACTTTCGATGTACCTTTCACCGATGAAGCCTCCATCGAAAATGCCATTCACTGCATCATCACCCTTTGGCATTTGGGTTATAATTCTGTAGAGATTCAGGCACGTTTACAGATACTTCGCCCCGTCTCTATGCGGTTGGAATTGAAACAAGGTATCAACCAAAATTACCTCATTGACGATACCTACAATAATGATTTGGCGGGTTTGACAATTGCCCTAAATTTCCTAAGCCAACAAAAACAACGAAATCGTAAAGTATTGATTTTGAGTGATTTGTTAGAAACTGGCGTTCCAGAAAAAGAGCTGTACCATCAAATTGCCCACTTGATAAAACAACGAAATCTAAGTGAATTTGTCGGAATTGGAGAAGTGATTTTTAGGAATAAATCCATTTTTTCATTTCAAGAAAAACACGCTGGTACAAAAATGCACTTTTTCAAAAATTCACAAGATTTTTTAGAAAGTGAGTTGCTCAAAAACTTTCAAGATAGTGTAATTCTCGTTAAGGGTGCAAGACGATTTGGCTTTGAACAAATTGTGAATCGTTTAGTCCAAAAAACACATGGAACAGTCTTGGAAATCAATCTGGATGCCGTTACCCACAACCTCAATTATTTCCGTGATAAAGTAGGTCAGCAAACCAAAATAATGGTGATGGTGAAGGCATTTGCCTACGGTTCGGGCAGTACTGAGGTGGCAAATTTACTACAATTTCACGGGGTAGATTATTTGGCAGTAGCCTATACGGATGAAGGCGTTTCGTTGAGACAAAACGGAATCTTTTTGCCAATAATGGTGATGAATCCTTCGCCCAATGACTTTGAACAACTGATTACCTATTCGCTCGAACCCGAAATTTATAGTTTAAATATGTTGAAACTGTTTTCGGAATATATTGATAGCCAAAAGATTAGCTCAAAAATTCACATAAAATTAGATACTGGAATGCACCGCTTGGGTTTTGAACCCGAACAGATTTCTGAATTAACCGAAACTCTACAATCAAATCCTAACCTTTGGATTTCTACTATTTTTAGTCATTTGGCAGCAGCGGATGAAAGTAAATTTGATGATTTTACGAAGCATCAAGGGAAAGAATTTACCAAAATGGCAAACGAAATTTCAGAAGCAATTGGTTATGTTCCATCAAGGCATTTGGCAAATTCTGCGGGTATTGCTCGTTTCCCCGAAGCTCGTTTGGATATGGTACGTTTGGGCGTAGGAATGTACGGTTTAGCCGCCAAACCCGAAGACCAAGAAAACCTATTGACGGTTGGAACTTTGAAGACGGTTATTTCTCAAATAAAATACATAAAATCATCTGAAACAGTAGGATATGGCAGAAAAGGTGTTTTGGAAAGAGACACCAAAACCGCCACCATTGCCATTGGATATGCTGATGGTTTCGACCGCCGTTTTAGCGGAGGAATTGGCGAAGTTATGATTCATGGGCAGCGATGTAAAGTAATCGGCAACGTCTGTATGGATATGACCATGGTGGACGTTACGGACGTGCATCACGTGCAAGAAGGAGACGAAGTAATCATATTTGGTAATAATCTGACAATTATAGATTTAGCCAAAAAAATTAATACAATCCCCTACGAAATCCTCACGAGTGTGAGCGAGCGAGTAAAGCGGATTTTTTATCAATTGTGAAAGATAATATTTCACAATTGATATCTTATATTTCCCGCCTAAATCTATACAAAAACGGAGCTTTATTAGCCGCCCCAGTAAATTTTTTTTCTAATCTTTCCAACACATTTAAGTCTAAGATTTTCTTTTGAAAATTATTTCGGGCAAAGAGTTTATCAAAAATAGCTTCGTAAAGTTCTTGTACTTCTTTCATCGTGAAAGTATCGGGAAGGAGATTAAAGCCAATCAATTTTCGGTCAATATTTTGGCGGAGGGCTTCCAAAGCATACGAAACCATTTCGTTATGATCCATTATCATTTTGGGTAAATCCTTTACATTATACCAACCTACCGACTCATCAATTTCACCCGTTTGCAAAGAAACCTTGTTAATATCCACCAAAGCATAATATCCAATCGACACAAACCTTTTGCTAAACCACTCTGTATTAGCAATATTTATAATAATCTGATTATTGTCGATAATTTGCTTATTTATTTCTCCTAAGGCATTTATTACATCAACATTCGTTCGTCCTACATTTCCAAAAGTTCTATATTGTTCCAAATAAATGTTATCAATTCCTGTTCTTTCGTTCAAAATTCTCAAGGCGGCTTGGTCAATACTTTCGTTTTGCATAATAAATCCACCAGGCAATGTATATACGTCTTCTACAAAATTTATTTTCGGAACCAATACTTTCAGTTCGTTTTCTTTATATCCAAAAATTACGCAGTCTATGGATAATTGTTTAATATAATTGTCTTTGTGAAATATCATTTTGATTTTTTTATTTATGCAAAATTAGGATTTATCTGCCATAATTACCGATTGTAAAAATATAATTATTCAAATATGCAACATTCTAAAATTTATTGTCTTTATTTTAGACAATAAATTTTTTCCTTTTATATTTGTGTTTAATACAGTTTGTGTAAGCACTTGACAAAACAAAAACTTTGTAAAATGCCATTCAATGGAGTCTTTCAACGTATAAATAATTAAAAATTAATCTCAATCAAATCCATTCCCAACCTTATGAAACAACAAAGTAGAGTGGGTATTAAAATGCTTTTAGGAGCTGTTTTAATGCTATTTTTTGCCAGTAATTTGTTTGCTCAAAACAAAATCAATGTATTGGTTTTTAGCAAAACCGCCGCATTTCGCCATCAGTCGATTGAAGCGGGTAAAGTTGCCCTTGCCAAAATGGCAAAAGAGAAAGGTTTTGAGGTAAGTTTTACCGAGGACGCTGCCCAATTTTCAGAACTGAATCTCAAGAAAATTAATGCTGTAATTTTCTTGAATACTACTGGTGATGTCTTGAATAACGAGCAACAATCGGTATTTGAGCGTTATATACAAGCAGGCGGTGGTTATGTGGGTATTCATGCTGCAACCGACTGCGAATACGACTGGAATTGGTATAATCAGTTGGCGGGGGCATGGTTTTTAGACCACCCGATGCCTAATAATGTTCAAAAAGGTAAATATTTTGTAACCCAAAAGAACGAATTTACCGCAGGAATGCCCGATACCTTTGAGAGAACAGATGAATTTTACAGCTTCAAAAATATCTCTCCAAAAATTAATGTAGTCTTAAAAATAGATGAGAAAAGCTACATTGGTGGTACAAATGGGGATAATCACCCCATAAGTTGGTATCAAGATTTTGATGGTGGTCGTTCGTTTTATACCGCAATGGGGCACACTGACGAAACATTTTCAGAACCATTATTTTTGAATCATCTTTATGCAGGAATAAAATATGCAGTGGGTGGAGAT
>JANPGQ010000404.1:0-19385 GCA_031423975.1 Cytophagales bacterium
ATATGCCGTAGTTGAAGTTAAAGTCGCATTGCCAATTTTAATATCAGCATTTACCGAAGCTCCGCCAAGTTTATTACTCGCCTTCGAGGGAGTATCAAGGTCAAGCACTCTATCAAATGGATTTGTTGAGGGTAATTTATAACCTAAATCAGCAATAATAGCATTGAATTGACGATATGCGGCACGTTTGGTTGTTACAACACCTGCCACTGGCCAGCCATACCCATTAGGATTTTGGTCTGATAAATCGGCAAAAAATGAAATTTTAACGTTATCAGAAGGAATGTATAAAAGTTGTCCCCTAAAACCAATATTGTTAATATCATTCATGTTTTGCTGAGTTTTGGTATTATAAAGCAGACCATCCCTCTGTGTTCCTGAAAAAGAAATTCTCGTAGCCAATTTTTTACTAATTGGTCCAGACAATGACCCTTTAGCTTGCACATAGCCGTAGTTACCGTAGCTAAGTTCAAAGCTACCAGATGGGTCAAAAGTTGGAGCTCTTGACGTAATATTGAATGCTCCAGCAGTAGTGTTTTTTCCGAATAAAGTACCTTGTGGACCCCTTAAAACCTCTACACGGTCAATATCAATAAAGTCTAATGCCGTTGCCGCTGGGCGTGCATAATATACGCCATCTACATAAAAGCCAACGCCAGGGTCAATACCATCGTTTGTTAATCCAAAAGTAGAGCCTAAACCTCTGATATTCAAGGTAGTATTACGTGCATTTGACGCATACAATTGTACCGTTGGCACTAATTCTTTTAAACGGTTGACATTAAACGCTCCTGCATCTTCAGCAGCTTGACCTCGAATAACAGAAATTGGAATCGGAATTTCCTGCACAGATTCTTGTCTTCTTCTTGATGAAACAACAATATCACCTAACTGATTTACATTTTCATCAAGTTTGATTTCAACGGTACTCTCGTTGATAACAACTTCTTTTTTCAAATAGCCCACATAAGAGGCAATTAAGGTAAAGGGTAATCTTTGCCCTGTGATAAGCGAAAACTCGCCATTAACATCTGTTGATGAACCATTAGTAGTTCCTTTAATAACTACGGTTGCACCAATTAATGCTTCATTGGTACGGGCATCTACTATCTTTCCCTTAATTGTTGCATTGATAATAGGTTTGTCTTGAGCAGACATAAATAGAGGCAGCATAACTGCACTAAGGGTCAAAATAAGTTTGAAAATTTGTCTCATGAAAGTTTAATTTTAGAATATATAATCTATGGATTTTATAGGAAATGATTTATTGATGTTACCAATTAAGACTTAAATCGCCTGTTTTTAGGTTGTTTTACGGATAAATATTTCCTGTTATGCCACAAAATTATAAAATCTATTAAATCTACCTATTTTATAGACTATAATTTTCATTATTATCTGTACATAATTTATAAAATACCATATTTAAACAAAATAATGCTATTTTGTTTAAATATATTTACTACTAAATATTGAATATAAGATATGGCATTATTTTAAAATATCTTTTTGATTGAAGTTTATCGGGAATTCTTACAAAATAGGATTGAATTGCTTCATCAGAAAAAGTAAGACAGTAAATATTAAATACAAAAAAAAGCGAGCCAATAACAGCTCGCTTTTCATTATCAAAACAAAGTTTCTGCCCGATATTTAGGAACAATTCCCAAATGAATATAAGCTCTTTCGGTGGCTTCACGCCCACGGGAAGTACGTTTCAAAAAACCTTCTTGAATAAGGAATGGCTCATAAACTTCTTCGATGGTTTCGGCTTCTTCGCCACAGGCTGTCGAGATAGTCGAAAGCCCAACGGGACCGCCCTTGAATTTCTCTACAATGGTAGTTAGGATACGAATATCCATTTCGTCCAAACCGTTTTTATCTACATCCAAAGCCAATAGAGCCATTTCTGCAATCTCTACCGTGATACGCCCATTGCCTTTCATTTGGGCAAAATCTCTGGTTCTTCTCAATAAATTATTGGCAATACGGGGTGTTCCTCTACTTCTTCTGGCTATTTCATACGCTCCTTCTTCGTCAATGGGGGTATTCAAAATCTCTGCCGAACGCTTCACAATGCTGGTCAATAATTTGGCATCATAGTATTCCAAACGACAATTTATCCCAAACCTGGCACGTAGGGGAGAAGTAAGCATCCCCGCCCGTGTAGTTGCCCCAATGAGGGTAAAGGGATTCAAAGAAATCTGTACGCTTCGGGCATTTGGACCCGAATCTAAGAGAATATCAATCTTATAATCCTCCATTGCTGAATATAAATATTCTTCCACAATGGGGTTTAAACGGTGGATTTCGTCGATGAAAAGTACATCATAAGGTTGCAGGTTAGTCAGTAAACCTGCCAAATCTGAGGGTTTATCCAAAACGGGTCCAGATGTGATTTTGATATTGGCTTTCAGTTCGTTGGCTACAATATTAGACAGCGTAGTTTTGCCCAAGCCAGGAGGTCCGTGTAAGAGTACATGGTCGAGGGCTTCTTCTCTTTGGCGAGCTGCACCTACAAAAACCTTTAAATTTTCTAATATTTTATCTTGTCCCGCAAAATCATCAAACGAAAGCGGACGTAACGCTTTGTCAATATCTTTTTCTATGGGGTTAAGGGCTTCGTTGTCTCCTTTTAAATAATCTTCTCGCATGGGTGAAATTGGCTGTCGGCTTTTGGCTTTCAGCTTTTTAAAAATATTTGTGTAAATATGAAAACTGATTGCCATTAGCCAACCGCCCATAGCTCTCAGAATTACTTACTCAAAAATACGAATAATTGGTTAATGCTGAAAGTGAAATTTATTTCAAACATCTAAGGTCGAGGTTCAAATCTCATTTTCTCAATCTTTTTGCTTTAATTTGTACTATTAATTCTTCATAAAAACCAAAACCACATAACAACATGACTTCAGAATTTTTAGGCGAGTTTGTCGGCACCGCCGTACTGATTTATTTAGGGAATGGCGTAGTTGCCAACGTATTGCTCAAAGGCTCTAAGGGCGAAGGCGGCGGCTGGATGGTTATTGCATCTGCTTGGGCATTTGCCGTTACGATAGCCATTTTTGTCGCTACAAAGTTTGGCAGTCCAAGTGCTCATCTCAATCCTATGGTTACAGTAGCGGAAGCCGTAAAATCTAACGATTGGAGTAAAGCTGCCATGTTTATTTTTGCTCAAATTATGGGAGCAATGTTAGGTTCTACGTTGGTATGGTTACAATATTTCCCTCACTGGGCAATTACAGAAGACAAAAGCCTAAAATTGGCTTGTTTTAGTACTGCCCCAGCCGTTAGAACCGTTGTACCAAATTTTATGGCAGAGTTTATCGCATCGGCTTTAATTATTATTGCCCTTGGTTCTTTTGGTTCAATCGAATCGGGTCTTGGTCCATTCAGAGTGGGAATATTGATTTGGGCAGTTGGTTTGTCTTTGGGTGGCTCAACGGGTTATGCCACCAACCCTGCTCGTGATTTAGGTCCCAGAATTGCTCATGCCATTCTGCCAATTGCAGGGAAAGGCTCATCTGATTGGTCGTATGCTTGGATTCCAGTGGCAGGACCAATTGCTGGGGCAGTATTTGGGGCTATAATTTTGAAGATGATTTAGGACTCAAACATTACATTTTAGCCTTAAAAGAAAACCCTGATTCGTCTATTTTGATAAATCAGGGTTTTCTTTTTAGCGTAGATTATAAATACTTCCGAAAAGTATCTGCCTATTCTAAGGGTACTTAAGTAATAAAACCGTTTTTTTTATGTTGAAATTTTATGGTAAAACAATTTAGATTTACCTTCGTTACATCATTATAAGTTTAAATTTTTTATCAATATAATCTAATAAAATAAAAATGAAAAAGACCATTATTGTTACAATTTTCGTAGCAACTTTCGCCGTTTCGGCTTACGCAAAAACTGCAATCGCACCAGCAAACAAAGTTATCATCAGTCAATCAATCATGGCTGATTCAACAGAATTCAAGGACTATTATGGAAGCTACAAAATGGCTGACAATCCAATGGTTGAGAAAATGAAAGTATTTTTCAAAGATGGTGATTTATACGGCATGGCTACGGGCTATCCTGAAACAAAATTAACACGCAAAAAAGATGATGAATTTGAAGAAAGTCAGTTTGGGGCTGTGATTACTTTTAC
Organism: Cytophagales bacterium; assembly: GCA_031423975.1. Classification (GTDB taxonomy): domain Bacteria; phylum Bacteroidota; class Bacteroidia; order Cytophagales; family Spirosomataceae; genus Arcicella. The sequence goes on from JANPGQ010000404.1 coordinate 4,154, forward strand.
TCGTACAGATGGGAAGATTTCAGGCATTAAAGTAGCCGTTCAAGGACAAGAATTGATTGGTTCAAAGGAGTAAAAAAATAAACTCCTAACACCAAATCTATATCCAATATTTAAGCCGCCACGAAAATAAAAGATAGTCAAACGATTAAGATGTGTTAGGAGTTTATAAACATTTTTTCAGTTTAAATTTTGTCGTCTAACTTTAAGCCGCCACGAAAATTTAGACCTTAAACTGTGATTAGCTATTTATTCTTCCAAAGATAAGTGTATGTACATTAATTATCAAAAGATAAGATTTTAATTTTGTAGATATTTCATGAACACGAACAATAACCTTATGAACGAAAGAAAAACGGTTTGTATTATTGGAGCTGGTTCATCAGGAATTACGGCGGCGAAGGCTTTAAAAGAGAATGGAATCAGTTTTGATTGTTTTGAGAAAGGCTCTCAAATTGGGGGTAATTGGCGGTTTAATAATGACAACGGAATGTCATCCGCATATCGGTCTTTGCACATCAATACCAACCGTATGATTATGGCGTACTCGGATTACCCAATGCCTACTGACTATCCCATGTTTCCCCACCATAGCCACATCATTCAGTATTTTGATGATTATGTCAATCATTTTGGAATTCGTGAGGACATTCAATTTAATACCGAAGTAAAAGAGGTAATTCGCAACAATGATGGAACTTACTTTGTGAATACGGATAACGGTTCATCCATATACGAAAACGTAATCATTGCTAATGGACATCATTGGAATCCCCGTTTCCCAGAACCCGCTTTCAAAGGAAATTTCACGGGAGAAATTTTACACTCGCATTTTTATCGAGAAGTTGAACAGATAAAAGGGAAAGAAATTTTAGTGATTGGCATTGGTAATTCTGCCGTGGATATTGCCTGTGAGGCTGCCCGTACCTACTCTGGCAAGGTCGTTATCTCTACTCGCAGCGGAGCGAATATCGTTCCGAATTGGCTTTGGAGTATTCCTTTTGATAGTTTGGCAAATTCGCTTACTTCCAAATTACCCTTGGCTATCCAACGCCTATTTTTAGGCACTGCACTCCGCCTTGCCCGAGGTAAACAAGAAGACTTTGGCGTGCCAAAACCAAAGCGTCCATTATTGAGCGAACACCCAACATTATCTCAAGATTTATTGAATTTATCGGGTAGAGGATTGATAAAATTTAAGTCAAATATTAAAGAATTTAAAGGCAAAACGGTAGTTTTTGAAGATGGGACGGAGCAAGATTTTGACATGATTGTCTATGCAACGGGTTACAAAGTTACCTTTCCATTTTTAAAGGAAACCTCTTTTGATATTTCAGAAACCAACGATTTTAGGTTGTATAAAAAAGTAATACATCCCGATTTTGCAGGACTTTATTTCTTGGCGTTGATTCAACCTTTGGGAGCCATTATGCCTTTGGCGGAGGTACAAAGTAAATGGATTGCCAAGATTTTGAAGGGTGAATGTACAGTACCAAACCGAGATGAAATGCTGAAATCTATTGAAGCCGATAAACAGGCGATGGCAAAAAGATATAACGCCTCCCCACGGCACACTTTGCAGGTGGATTTTCATCCGTATAAAGAGAGTGTGGAAAAGGAGATGAAGCGGAAGTAAAAATGCCATCTGAGCTATTTCAGAAGGCATTTTTTACTTAAATTTTAGCTCAATAACATCACCATAAAGTACATTAACTGTTCTGGGGACTCCTTTTTTACCGTTTAACGTTGCTTCATTCATTACTGGATATTCATTACAACTATCAACTTTTTTTAAGGAAAATGTTACATTGAGCGTATCAGTACGGTTTAATATTTTGTTAACCAAAATACCTTTTGAAGATGGGTTAAATTCGGCTCCATTAAAACTGTAATATGGGCTAATAACACATAATGTATCTCCTTTATCAATAATAGTTTGTGCTGGTGAAATTCCAAATTTATAACCATATTGATTCGTAAACAGTAGATTATCCTTGGCGTTTGTCAAATTAAATCCTCCATAACTTTTAATTACAACATATTGAGGCGTATGTGTTAAATAATCCGTTGAGCAACAGCCCCAAAATAGGAATGAAATAATAATGTGACGAATGCAAAATAATTTTGTCATTGGTAGATGATTTTTATTGATTTTACTTGTATGAGAAATTAAAAATAACTTCATACAAAACACTCATTCACCCCAACACAACTTCCTCCTGATGGCCAGGAATATACACATCGTGATAACCTTCCGCTAAGAGTTTTCCCTTAAAAATTTTCTGAACTTCAAAATCTCCGTGAACCAAAAATAATTGCTTGATTTTAGCTTTATCTTGACAACTCAAAAATTGTATTATTTCCTGATAATCTGCATGAGCAGAGAATGAATCCATGACAAAAATCTCCGCTTTTACTTCCAAGTCTTTTCCAAAAATATTCACCTTTTTCATACCCGCTTTCAACTGTCCGCCCAAGCTACTTGGCGTTGTATAGCCTACCAAAAGCACTGCACAATTTGCATCCTCAATATGATTGGCGATATGATGTTTTATCCTTCCTGCTTCTGCCATGCCCGATGCCGAAATGATGATACAAGGCTCTTGTAATTCATTCAATTTCTTAGAATCTTCAGTTGCCGAAATGTAGTACAAATTAGGAAATCCAAAAGCATTACCATCGCCCGTTTTCAAATATTCCAACACCTCTGGATTAAAACATTCAGGATGATTTTTCATAATTTGCGTAGCGTGCACCGACAGTGGAGAATCTACAAAAACCTTAATAGTGGGCAATTTTCCTTCATTTTCTAATTGGTCGAGGGCATAAACTAACTCTTGTGTGCGGTCGATGGAAAAAGCTGGAATCAAAAGTTTTCCTTTTTGTTCAACGCATACTTTTTGCACAATTGACAACAAATGAGCTTTTACATCTACCTCCGTTTCGTGTAATGTTGAACCGTAAGTAGATTCACAAATGATATAATCTGCTTGAGAAAATACTTCGGGAGATTTCAAGATTTTATCATTTGGGCGACCAATATCGCCTGAGAAAAATAGCTTTTTTACCGTATTATTTTCCTTTATTGTTAGCATTATTGCTGCCGAACCCAAAATGTGTCCTGTGTCCGTAAAAAAACAACTTACTTCATCATTCAGCCAAAATTCTTCTCTGAAATTCACGGCTTCCATCTGCGAGAGTGTCTGTTCAACGTCTTCTTGTGAATATAAATTTTCTAAGATTTCTTCACCTCGTTTTTCACGACGTTTGTTGATTCTTGCCAAATCACTTTCTTGGATTCGGGCAGAATCTCCTAATAAAATAGAGCATAAATCTTTGGTAGCAGCGGTACAGAATATTTTACCTGAATAACCTTTACCAACTAATCTGGGTAACAATCCCGTGTGGTCTATGTGGGCGTGTGAGAGGACAACGTAATCAATTTCTTGAGGGTCGAAGGCAAATTCTTGGTTTAGTGGTTGGGTATTTATTCCTTGAAATAAACCACAATCCAACAAAATTTTTGTGCCTTTATCAGTGATTATTAAATGTTTTGAGCCTGTAACTTGCTGGGCTGCCCCGTGAAATTGGATTTTCATTATCTAATTGATTTCAGTTTTATCCGAAGTTAGAAATTGTTTTACCATAAAAAAAACAATTGCCGTAATTACCGTCAAAAGTGCCGAGACAATCAAGAATCCAAGATAATTACTGGAAAGAATTTGGTTCAAGAAAAGAGCCAATGTAAGCAAAAGAAAAACCAACAATAAAGTTACAGAAAGAGCCAAAATAGCGAATATAGCCACTTTTTTGACGGTATCTTCTATTTTTTCTTGGACATCAACTTTTGCAATTTCTATATTGGTTTGGATGTATTTGTACAGATTATCAACCAATCCGTTGGGGTCTAATATTTTCATAGAGAATTTTAAATCAAAAAAATGTTTTCCACAACAAATATACATTCAATCCGATAATAATTACGGCAACTACCCACGAAGAAATTTTGATAAGTTTTGAGTTAACAAATTCCCCCATTTGGAGTTTATCGCTCGTGAACATAACTAATGGCACTACCGCAAAACTTAATTGAAAAGACAAAACTACTTGACTCAAAACCAAGAGTTCGCCCGTGCCTTTTTCACCATAAATAATGGTAACTATCAAAGCTGGAATTATGGCTATTAGTCTGGTTATCAGTCGTCTAATCCAAGGTTTTAGTTTAATATCCAAGAATCCTTCCATCACAATTTGTCCTGCCAACGTACCCGTAAGCGTAGAGTTTTGACCTGCCGCCAACAGGGCTACGGCAAAGAAGATACCCGCAAATTTTACGCCCAAAACAGGGTCAAGCAAATGGTAGGCATCGTTAATATCCGCCACATTTTGATTGCCTGAATTATGAAAAGTAGCAGCCGCCAAAATCAAAATGGCGGCATTGATAAAAAATGCCAAAGCCAAAGAAATGGTGGAATCTATCGTAGCAAAAAATACGGCAGAACGCTTGCCTTCGGAAGTTTTTTCAAAATTGCGGGTTTGAACAATACTGGAATGAAGGTACAAATTATGGGGCATTACGGTAGCTCCCAAAATTCCGATGGCAACATACAGCATTTCTGGATTGGTAATGATTTGTGGCTTAGGAATAATATTGCCAAATACCTGATAGATAGAGGGTTGCGATACAATTATTTCATAGGTAAAGCAACAAAATATCATAAAAATTAGAGCGGCTACAATACTTTCCAAAGCCCTGAAACCCTTGTTTTGGAAGTAAAGTAATACTAAAACATCCAAAACCGTAATCACTACGCCAACCGTAAGAGGCAACCCAAAAAGTAAATTTAAGGCAATGGCAGAACCAATTACTTCTGCTAAATCACAAGCGGCAATGGCGATTTCGCAGAGTAACCAAAGGATAAAGGAGGTGGTTTTGGAGTAATTATTTCGGCAAGCCTGAGCCAAATCGTGCCCTGTGGCGATGCCCAATTTCAAGGAAAGATGCTGCAATAACATCGCAAAAAGGTTAGAAATTAATACTACCGAAATGAGCGTATAGCCAAACTTTGCTCCTCCTGCAATGTCAGTAGCCCAATTCCCTGGGTCCATATACCCTACCGCAATCATTAATCCTGGTCCTGTAAATGCCCATAATTTTTGCCAAAATGTACCAAATTTTGGCACTTTTATAGAGGCATAAACTTCTGGTAATGACTTAGATATAATTTTATTTTTCTTTTCCACATTTATAATTTTCAAGTTTAAAACAAATTTAAGATTTCATTATCGACAATCCAAAATATATTTTTAGATTAGTCTAAAATTTATTTATTAACTTGAAAAATAATATCTTTGTTTTATGTAGTACGGCAATCTTTGCCGTATAACGTCGGGTGACACGGCAAAGATTGCTGTGCTACGTATATCCTAAAAACAAATGACATCCTTTACCGAAGAAAATTATTTAAAAATTATCTATAAACTTTCTGCCGAAACGGAGAGTGAGATAAGTACAAACGCCGTTGCTGAATTGACCCAAACCAAGGCGGCTTCGGTAACGGATATGTTGCGTAAACTATCTGAAAAACAGTTAGTTAATTATCAAAAATATCAGGGAGTTAGACTAACAGAATTGGGCGAAAAGGTGGCATTGAACGTCATCAGAAAGCATCGCTTATGGGAAGTTTTTTTAGTAGAAAAGTTGAAATTTAACTGGGATGAAGTTCACGAAATTGCGGAACAATTGGAACATATTGATTCCGAAGAATTAGTCCATAAATTAGACAATTTTTTGGGTTGCCCGAAATTTGACCCTCACGGTGACCCCATTCCCGATGCACAAGGGAAAATGCCCGAATACGGCTATAAAAATTTGTCGGAAATGCCGATTAATCAATCCGTTGTGATGATGGGAGTGGCTCAACATTCGGCAACATTTTTACAATATTTAGCCAAGATTGGCTTGCAACTTGGAGTGGAAATTTGTGTCTTTGAAATAAATGATTTTGATAAATCTTTAACTATAAAAATTGGAGGAAATAAAGATTCGTTTATCAGTACAGAAGTGGCAAAAAATATTTTAGTAAAAGCATTTTGAAAAGGCATAAAAAAACCTAACAAAGCCGCCACTCTGTTAGGTCTAAAAATTTGCATTCATTGAATGCTATACAAAACTATATAAAACCTTAAACTAAGTCAATTTTTCATGCTTAAAATATAATATTATAGGTAATATATTACACAAATAAAGAATAGGAACTTGGAATTTGTAGAAAAGAAATGATGAAATTTTCTGTAAACTTGGATTCAATAGAATTTACTTTTTGCTACGAATACTAATTTCAATAAAATTTAGGTTTTCAAATTATAATCATTTTAAATTTAAATAATCCGCTTTTTGTACTCCTAAGTTTTCGTGGTAATTTTTATGAACAAATTAATTGTTTTAAAATTCCTTTCTAAGAAAAAAATCATTGGATTCGACTTCGATATAACTTTTTGTTCAATTCGCCGTTTTGATATTACATTTACCTAATTTTAAACTACTCTTTCGTCTGTGTTGCTAACCCCCACACGAAATTAATCCTCAAAAAAATCCTTCTCGCAGGGGTTCGGGAAATCTATTCAAAATGAAAAAAATTACTACACTGGTCGCTGGATTGGCTTTTGCCTTAACGACTAATTTTGCCTCTTTTGCTCAGGAAGATTTGAGCAAATCTCTCCTCCCGATGGACCCCAAAGTGAAAACGGGCGTTCTTCCCAACGGTTTAAAGTATTACATCATGAAAAATGCTGAACCTAAAAATCGGGCTCAGTTGCGTTTGATGGTAAAGGCGGGTTCCGTCCTCGAAAACGATGAGCAGCAAGGTTTGGCTCACTTCATGGAACACATGAATTTTAACGGAACAAAGAATTTCCCCAAGAATGAATTGGTTAATTTCCTCCAAAAATCGGGCGTTCGTTTTGGGGCAGATTTGAATGCGTACACCAGTTTTGATGAAACGGTGTATATGTTGCCTGTTCCAACAGATTCAATCGAAGTTTTCAAAAAAGGAATGCAAATTTTGGAAGATTGGGCTCATAATGCCACGCTCGACCCATCAGAAATTGATAAAGAAAGAGGCGTAGTTTTGGAGGAATCTCGCACGGGTAAAGGGGCTCAGGCACGTATGAGAGACAAATGGTTTCCAGTGGTTTTGAATAATTCTCAATATGCCAAACGCTTACCCATTGGCAAGGATGATATTCTGAAAAATTTTAAATATGATGTGCTGAATCAGTTTCACAAAGACTTCTATCGCCCTGATTTAGAGGGAGTTGTGGTAGTTGGTGATGTTGATGCGGCAATGGTAGAAAAGATGATTATTGAGAAATTTTCAGGCATCAAAAACCCTGAAAATGAAAAGGCACGTACCAAATATAATATTGACCTTTCGGGTTCAACGGACGTTGCCATCATCACTGACCCTGAGCAACCCAACACGGTTATTCAGATTATGAACAAACAGCCAAAACGCAAGGATGTAACTTTGCAAGACCGTCGTGAGGGAACGGTTCGTTCATTGTTCAATCAGATGTTATCATCTCGTATTCAGGAACTTACACAAAAGGCTGACCCACCATTTCAGTTTGGTTATGCGGGTTATGGCGGATTTTTGGGAAATCTTGATGCCTTCACTTCTTATGTAGTTGCGAAAGGCGGAAACGTTGAAAAAGGTATGAAAGCCATTTTAGAAGAAACCGAAAGAGCTAAAAAATTCGGGTTCATGGCTTCAGAATTTGCTCGGGCAAAAACTTCATATATGGTTGGGCAAGAACGGGCATACAAGGAAAAAGACAAAACCGATTCGGAGCAATTGGCAGAAGGTTTGGTGGGAGCTTTTACCGAAGATGAAAACCTTACTTCTCCTGATTTTAGTTATGAATTTACTAAAAAATATTTGGATGGTATCAAATTAGAGGAAGTAAATGCTTTGGGTAATGTCCTGATTACCAAAGAGAATCGTGCTGTAATTTTGATGGCTCCCGAAAAAGATAAGGCTATTTTACCAACTGAAGCACAAATTAGAGAGTGGTTAAACACTGCAGGTAGCAACGTAACGGCTTATGTGGATAATACAATTGACAAACCTTTGATTGCGAAATTGCCAACGGGAACGAAAATAACGGCAACAAAGCAAATTCCAGAAGTAGGCGTAACAGAATATACTTTTGCCAATGGCGTAAAAGCAGTTTTGAAGCCAACAGATTTTAAAAATGATGAGATTATGTTTGGGGCGTATAGTTTTGGCGGAACAAACCTTTACGCCGACAAAGATGCAGATAATGCTCGTTTAGCTTCAACAATTGCTTCTGTGGGTGGTTTAGGCGAATTCTCTGCCGTGAATCTTCGTAAAATGATGACGGGTAAAGTAGCAAGAGTATTTCCGTACATTGCTGGAATTACTGAAAATTTTAATGCTTCAACTAATCCCAAAGATTTTGAAACGGCTTTGCAATTAGTGTATAGTTATTTCACCCAACCCCGTTTTGATGCTGATGTTATTAAAGGCTTCATGGACACTCAGCGTGATGCTTTAGCCAATCAGCAAAAGACACTTACGCCCGAAAAGGTCTATAATGATTCGTTGAGTGCTGTGCTTAGTAACTATGCTCCTCGTAATATGCCCATGACACTCGAACGGATGGAAAAAATTGATGTAAATCGTGCTTTTGAAATTTATAAAGAACGCTTTGCGGATGCTTCTGATTTTACGTTTTTCTTCGTAGGAAATTTCAAAAATGAGGAAATAAAGCCTCTTTTGGAAAAATATTTAGGCGGATTGCCCTCTACAAAACGCAAGGAAACGTATAAAGATTTGGGAATTCGTCCGCCCAAAGGAAAGGTTGAAAAGACCCTCTTCAAAGGTACAGAAGCCAAAGCAAGAGTAACAATGGTGTGGTCGGGAGATGCTGAAACTTCGCCCGAAAATGATACGCAAGTGGAGGCACTTTCGGAGGTTTTAGAAATTAAATTGATTGAAAAACTGCGTGAGGAAGAGTCGGGTGTGTATGGCGTAGGTGTAAGCGGTTCAACTCAGAAAATTCCTGCAAAAAGGTATAATTTCAGAATTGCCTTCCAATGTGCGCCTGAAAATGTAGAAAAATTGGTCAATCGTACTTTGGCAGAAATCCAGAAAGTGAAAGATTTAGGAGCAGAAGAGGGGGATATTGACAAATTTAAAATAGAAACTAAACGCCAAACTGAAACGCAATTGCGTGACAATGGCTTTTGGCTAAGTTATTTACAAGGACAATATCAAGACGGGGACGATGTAAAAGACGTTTTGAAAGAAGACGAAAGAATGAAAAAAGTAACGGTAGAAAGTACCAAAATGGCTGCGAAAAAATACTTTGCCGATAACTTTATCAAGGTAATTATGTTGCCTGAAAAGAAGTAGGGTAGGGTGACTTCCCGAAAGTTCTTTCTACTTTCGGGAAGTTTAATCGTTAATCTATCTTCGTTTTTTCCGTCCCGTATCACCACTACTTCGTTTTGCTCCGCCTTTTCCACCTCTCGAATCTTTTCGTAAATCTTTAGGATTACGTCTTGAATCTCCACCTCTTTCAAAACTTCGTTTATCCTTTCTAATTCTGTCTGAACCGTTGCCGACTAAGATAAAATCCATACTTCGGCGTGAGAGGTTACACTCTTTTACTTTTACTTGGAGTTTATCGCCAAAGGTGAAAACCTTCCCGTTTCTTTGCCCTACGATACGATAATTTTCACGGTCAAAATCATAAAAATCATCTTTCAAATCTACCATTCTTACCAATCCTTCGGAAGCCGTTTCGGTGATTTCTACAAAAATTCCGAATTCTGTAACCCCAGAAATGATGCCGTCCCAAACCTTTTCGCTGTCCATCAAACTCATAAATTCTACTTGTTTGTACTTGATGGAAGCTCTTTCGGCTTCGGCTGCCATTTTCTCTTGTTCCGAACTATGCTTGCAACGTTGTTCCCAAGCGGCACGCTCCAAAGGTTCGCCACCGTCAAGATAATGTTGCAACATTCGATGAGCCATCATATCGGGATAACGCCTAATGGGACTCGTAAAATGCGAATAAAATGGAAATGCTAAGCCAAAATGCCCGATTGGGTCGGTGCTATAACGGGCTTTTGACATCGTTCTAATCGCTAAATTCTCTAAAATATTCTGTTCGGGTTTGCCTTCCACATCGTGCATTAGCTCGTTCAAAGAGTTACTAATTTTAGATGTTTCTGTATCAACATTATATCCAAAACGCTTGGCGAAAGTTGAGAAAGTTTTGAGTCTTTCGGGGTCTGGGGCTTCGTGAATACGATATACCATCGTGTTGCGAGGCTCTTTTTGCCGAAGATTAAAGACATATTCTGCCACTTTTTTATTGGCAAGCAACATAAATTCCTCAATCAATTTATGAGAATCAACTCTGATTTTTTGGTAAACGCCCAAAGGTTTTCCGTTTTCATCCAAGTCAAATTTCACTTCCACCGTTTCAAAATTTACTGCTCCTTTGGCAAAACGCTCATCACGAAGTTTGTGGGCGAGATTGTTAAGGATATTTAGTTCAGTTTCGTAAGGCTTTTGACTTTCGGCTTTCGGCTTTTGGCTCTCAGTTTTTGGGATTTCTTCAATACTTTCCTCCAAAACTTCTACTTTTTTCTTACGCCCTTTTTTCTTGGGTTCTTCTGCCAATATCTGATTATCAAAATCATTGATTTTTAATTCTTCAATATTTTCAACCAAGGCAACATTATCACCTAAAATATGTGCTTCACTAACGACTTCGCTTTTCTCTAAAATCTGTTCTTTATTCTTTAATAAACTGTTAATTGATTCTTGAGCTTCCTCATACGAAAACCGTTTATCCGAATGAATAATAGTTCTTCCGAACCATTCCTTCACGATTTTGGCTTCTGGGGTGATTTCAAATACTGCTGAAAAGGTCAATTTATCCTCATTAGGACGAAGCGAACATAAACCATTCGAGAGTTTTTCGGGCAGCATTGGCACAACTCTATCCACCAAATACACGGACGTAGCCCGATGAAAAGCCTCTTGTTCCAATAACGATTCGGGCGTAACGTAATGCGTAACGTCGGCAATGTGAATACCAACTTCGTAATTTCCGTTTTCCAAATACTCAAAGCTCAAAGCATCGTCAAAATCCTTGGCATCAACAGGGTCAATGGTGAAAGTAGTTATTTTTCTAAAATCACGACGTTTCTTGATTTCTGCCGAAGAAATCTTCGTAGAAATCTCATCCGCTTCGTCTTCAATTTGTTCTGGAAAATGAATGGGTAAGCCAAATTCTGCTAAAATGGCGTGCATTTCGGTATTATTTTCGCCCGCTTTGCCCAAAACTTGACTTACAAAACCCTCCATTTTACGCTCGTCCTCAGCAAATTTTGTAATTCTTACAATTACTTTATCGCCATTTTGAGCATCCTGTAAATCGGTTCGGTGAATGAAAATATCGCCATAAATCTTCTTGGCATTGGGAACGACAAAAGCGTAATTGGGCAAAATTTGGATTGAGCCAACAATCTCATTACGTCCACGTTTGATGATTTCCAAGACCTCTCCCTCGGCACGTTCGGTGGATTTTCTCTTTTTGGAAGAAACCAAAACCTTCACAATGTCGCCATCAATCGCCCCATTCATATCACGGGCATTGATGAGGACATCGCCCTCACGCCCCTCCACAATCACGAAGGCGAAACGGACGTTCACATGGTCTATACGCCCTTCCACAAATTCGGTGGTGGTATCAAGCATATAATGCCCATCCGTAGTACGAATCAACTTTTTGTCTTTGCGTAATTCCTCGACCAAGACCCCAAAAAGGTCTTTGGTATTGCGGTCTCTGATAGAAAATGCTTTATGTATTTGATTGAGCGACCAAGGGGTTTCTTCGTTTAATTGAAAAAATTCGAGGATTTCCGCTTTGATGCCCGCTTTATAGGCTTGTTCTTTTGTTTGTTTATCTGTCATTTTAAATTTATAGAGTATTTACTTTATTATTGATAATTAAAGCACTCAATTTTTCTTTTTTCTTAATGGTTTTGAATAAATATACTCAATCTCAGGATTTGATTTTTGCGTGCATTCACCATCAATGTTACAGTACAAAAATTCAGCCGAAAGGATGCAATCCCTATCTTTAACAGAAACCTAATGGATAAGATTCATATTACATCCACCTCAAATATACGAAGATAAACAAACGATTCCATCAAAATTCCTTTTCTCTTCCAATTTTATAGACTAATTTTGCGGAAAATTTAGCACGGCAACATTGGTCGTGTAGATGAATGAAAACAAGCATATTAACCTTTTTTCTCCTTCTGATTTTCACAAAATCTTTCGCTCAGACTGATAGAAAAAATCTATTTCCGATTGAGGTAAAACGTAAGTTTTTGAGCATAAAATACATATACGACCGTCAGACGATTGAAAACCCATTGGCTCTTCAAATCCCTATGCTACAAGCAAGAGATACTGAAGTGAATGTGGAGTTTTTGAAATTTAAACAACAAAGAAAAGCAGCTCAAATAATTAATTTTGCTACTTTGGGTGTAACAATATATTCCTTGTTCAATCGTGAAAAAGTATCTAACGAACTCTATTGGGGAACATTTGCAGGAACAGCCCTGATTTCGGGATATTTAAACGTAAGGTCAAATAAGCATTTAGTAAAATCAATTCTTCGCTATAATGAAGTGATTTCTGAAAATAAAATAGGCTTGATTATTGATAAATCTTTTCAAAATCAGGCGGTTGTAGGAATAGGTTTTTCGCATAATTTTTAAAGTGTACCACGGCAATCCTTTGCCGTGTTTTGTTAAATTTCTCTACGGCAAAGGATTGCCGTGGTACATAAATCGTCACGGTAAGGGATTGCCGTGGTACATCAAAAACAATTACAATGAAAGTAGCAGTAGTCGGAGCCACGGGTTTGGTCGGTGGTGAAATCCTAAAAGTATTGGCGGAACGTAATTTCCCCGTAACAGAACTTATTCCAGTTGCCTCTGAGCGTTCGGTGGGTAAACAGGTTGAGTTTAAGGGTAAACAGTACACCGTTGTAGGTTTTGACGATGCTATTGCGATGAAACCAAACGTGGCGATTTTCTCGGCAGGTGGTGGTACATCTTTAGAATTAGCTCCAAAATTTGCGGCGGCGGGTATCACGGTGGTAGATAATTCATCAGCTTGGCGGATGGACCCAACCAAAAAATTGGTTGTGCCAGAAATCAATGCTCACACGCTTACGCCCGAAGATAAAATCATTGCCAATCCCAACTGTTCGACGATTCAGATGGTGGTGGTGATGAATCCTTTGCATAAAATCAATAAAATCAAACGGGTAGTTGTTTCCACTTATCAGTCGGTTACAGGAACTGGAAAAGCAGCCGTTGACCAACTTTTTGCCGAACGTGAAGGACGTACAGATGTACCTGCGGTATATGCGCATAAGATTGACTTGAACGTTTTGCCACACATTGACGTATTCTTGGACAATGGTTACACCAAAGAAGAAATGAAAATGGTGAACGAAACCAAGAAAATCATGATGGACGATTCTATTCAGGTAACTGCCACTACGGTTCGTATTCCTACGATTGGTGGACACTCAGAATCGGTGAATATTGAGTTTGAAAATGATTTTGACGTTCAGGAAGTAAAAGATATTTTAGCGGCAGAGGAAGGTATCATTTTGCAAGATGACCCAAAGAATAACATTTATCCAATGCCCATCACGGCACACGGAAAGGATGAGGTTTTTGTAGGGCGTATTCGTCGTGATGAAACTCAAGCTAATACCTTGAATATGTGGATTGTAGCGGATAATCTTCGTAAAGGAGCAGCTACTAATGCCGTACAGATTGTGGAATATCTGGCAAAAAATGGATTAATTTAGTCAATTTTAGTTTGTTAATTATTCGTCATTTACCAAAGAAAGCTGAGACAAAATCTCGGCTTTCTTTTTGTAATATTATTTCAATATTTAAAAACCATTTTCTTAAAAATCCTTCTCCAAAGATTTAGCGAATGGTTTTTATTATCTTTGTGAGCCATTTAAAATGGCTATGAAAAATTTGCTTTTCAATCATTCATGAAACAAGAAATAAGAGATAAATACGAAGTCGTTATTGGCTTGGAAGTTCACGCTCAGTTGCAGACTGAGTCCAAGATTTTTGCGGCTGATGCTGCTTCTTTTGGGGGCTTGCCTAATACACATATTTCGCCCATTACTTTAGGGCATCCAGGCACTTTGCCCAAGTTGAACCGCCGTGCCGTAGAATTTGCGATGAAAATGGGCTTGGCTTGCAATTCACAAATAACTAAAAATCAATACTTTGACCGTAAAAATTACTTCTATCCCGACCTTCCGAAAGGGTACCAAATTACGCAAGACAAAACCCCCATTTGTATGGGCGGTGGCGTAAAAGTAAAACTTTCCACGGGTGAAAAAACGGTTCGTTTTCATCATATTCATTTAGAGGAAGATGCTGGAAAGTCAGTTCATGCCGAAGGTTCTTCCGAAAGTCAGATTGACTATAATCGGGCGGGAACTCCATTGATTGAGATGGTTACAGAACCCGAAATTAAGTCTGCCGAAGAAGCGGCAACTTTTATGACCGAAGTTCGCAAATTGGTACGCTATTTGGGTATTTGTGATGGTAATATGGAAGAAGGTTCATTGCGTTGCGATGTCAATATTTCGGTGATGCCTGTGGGCAGTAAAGTTTTTGGCACGAAAGTAGAAATTAAGAACATGAATTCGATGCGTTTTATTCAGAAAGCCATTGAATATGAGACCATTAGGCAAATTGAGGCTGTTGAAAATAACGAAGAATTAATCCAGGAAACTCGTAGTTTCGACCCCGCCACGGGACGTACATCGGGTATGCGTGTAAAAGAAACGCAGAACGATTATCGTTACTTTCCCGAGCCAGATTTAGTACCATTGACAATTTCAGAAACGTGGCTTTCGGAAGTAAAAAATGCAATGCCCGCCTTGCCGTGGGAGCTTTTTGAGAAATTTACGAAGCAATATTTACTGCCAGAATAAATATAGGTGTAGCAAAAATAGCAGCAGTAACAATATTCATAAATACATAACTCATGCTATACTTAGAACTTGAATAAACCACTTGGAAAA
Organism: Cytophagales bacterium; assembly: GCA_031423975.1. Taxonomy (GTDB): domain Bacteria; phylum Bacteroidota; class Bacteroidia; order Cytophagales; family Spirosomataceae; genus Arcicella. The sequence continues at coordinate 19,340 of JANPGQ010000404.1, forward strand.
ATGCTGACATGAATATGCTCATACTGGAATTTTTGAAAATATTAAC
>JANPGQ010000405.1:0-6607 GCA_031423975.1 Cytophagales bacterium
TGGTGCAAATTATAAAATTTAATTGAACTGGTTACACCAAAAACCCTTGGGAGGGTTACTATTGAGTATAACTTAACAAACCAGTTCATCTAATATCTATACTCTGATTACATGACAATCGACTCGCATCAACATTTCTGGAAATATGATTCTATAAAACACGATTGGATAAATGATGAGATGAAAGTTATCCAACGTGATTTTTTACCTTCTGATTTATACCCCATTTTAAAACAGCATCATATTGAGGGATGTATTTCGGTTCAAGCTGACCAAAGTGAGGAAGAAACGGATTTCCTTTTAGATTTAGCTGAAAACAATGGTTTCATAAAGGGAGTTGTTGGTTGGATTGATTTACAAGCCTTGAATGTATTTGAAAGGTTAGACCATTATTCCGAGTTTAAGAAACTGAAAGGATTTCGGCATATTGTACAAGCAGAAAGTGATACAGAATTTATGCTCCGTCCTAATTTCAAGAATGGAATTGCGGCTTTAAGTTCTTATGATTTCACGTATGATATTCTCATTTATCATTATCAATTGGAGCAGGCTATTAAGTTTGTCAAGCTATTTCCTGAACAAAAATTTGTGATTGACCACATCGCCAAACCCAATATTAAATCTGGCGAATATGCTGAATGGCAAACGAATATGAAGAAAATTTCTCTTCAGCAAAATGTATATTGCAAGGTATCAGGTATGGTAACTGAGGCTGATTGGAATGACTGGAAAGAAGTTGATTTTAAAATTTATCTTGATACCATCGTGAAAGCCTTCGGAACAGATAGAATTATGTATGGTTCAGATTTTCCTGTTTGCTTAGTAGCGGCAACTTACGAACAACAATTAAATATTGTTCGAGAATATTTCTCACCATTTTCTAATACTGAAAAAAAGCAAATTATGGGCGATAATGCCTCTAAATTTTACGGTTTATAAAACCTAACCCCCAACCCCTATTCCATGAATTTAGGACTAAAAGAAAAAGTAATCATCGTTTCGGGTGGTGCAAAAGGCATTGGCGAGGGAATTTCGGGTGTTTTGGCAACCGAAGGGGCTTATGTCGCAATCATCGGTAGAAACGAAAACGATAACCAAAAAGCGATTGAAAAAATCCAAGCGGCGGGTGGGCAAGCATGGTCATTTGTGGCAGAATTGAGTCAGCCAGAAGAATGTGAAATAGCCATAAAAGAAGTTGTTGCCAAATTTGGAAGAATTGATGGCGTGGTCAATAATGCAGGCGTAAATGATGGTGTTGGTTTAGAGAATGGTAGCTATGAAAAATTCGTACAATCGCTCCATAGCAACTTAATTCATTATTATTTATTAGTTCATCATGCTTTGCCCTATTTAAAAGAATCTAAAGGGGCTATCGTTAATATTGGGTCAAAAACTGCCGAAACGGGTCAGGGAGGCACCTCTGCTTATGCGGCATCCAACGGTGGTCGTAATGCCCTAACCCGTGAATGGGCGGTTGAATTACTAAAATATGGAATTAGGGTCAATGCCGTAATTGTGGCAGAGTGTTATACGCCTCTGTACGATAAATGGATTAAAACTTTACCCAATCCCGAAGAGACTTTACAAAAAATAACCGAGAAAATTCCGTTAGGCAATCGCATGACAACCGCTGAAGAAATTGCGAATATGGTAGTGTTTTTATTGTCCAAAAGGTCAAGCCATACAACGGGACAACTAATTCATGTGGATGGTGGATATGTGCATTTAGATAGAGCCTTGATATAATTTTACAGAAACTTTGTTATATTGTTAATTTGGAGGTGATTATTATGGCAAGGTGATTTGACTTATTGAGATTTAGAAAAAATACTTAACTTTGTTACAAATCAAATTAGCACATAATGACTAAGATGCCAATACAAACAGACCTCAATGTAAAAAACTTAATCGGTGGTTTTACAGATATGCCTTTGCGAGACTTGGAATCATTTATAAAAGAATTAAATTCCCTTGCTATCAAAAAGCGAATTGCGGATAAAGGAAAGAGTGATAAGTCTTTATTGTTGAAAATAAATCGAGCGATATTGCCAGAGGAAATGATGGAAAGATATATTTTCTTACAAGAAAAAATGGAAGTAGAAAATCTATCCGATTCTGAATATCAAGAGCTATTGAATTTAGTAAATCAAGAAGAGAAAATACGAAATAAACGTTTTCAATACCTCTTGGAACTCTCACAATTACGCTCATTAACTCTATCCGAATTAATGAATCGTTTGAGCTTAAACTCTCTTGTTCATGCCTAAAATCCCTGTTTCATTGCAAAAAATAGTTGTGGAACGAGCAAAAGGCTACTGTGAATATTGTCAGCTTCCAGCCGCATTTTCTGCTTCATCATTCAATTTTGAGCATATTATACCGATTATCAAAGAAGGATTAACTACTTTATTCAACCTTGCATACAGTTGTGGAGGTTGCAATGCTCACAAAAAAGATAAAACAGAAGCCCCTGACCCTCTGACTCGACAATTAGCCCCATTATTTAATCCAAGAATTGATAATTGGACTGAGCATTTTCAATGGAATGATGATGATTTGTATATCATAGGGATAACGCCGATGGGTAGAGCTACGGTTAATCGTTTAAAAGTGAATCGGGATGGGAATGTTAATTTGCGACGTTTATTAATATTAGCAGACCTGCATCCACCAACATTTTAATTTCCATACTTTTTAGCAGCTTTACATTGTTATTATTGTCAAATCTGACTTCTTAAAACTATAAAAATTCAAGTTTTTTCATGCAAAATTCTCCCTTCCATAATCAAGTAGCCATCGTAACTGGTGCAGGTGTAGGAATTGGTTTTGAAATAGCCAAACAATTGGCAAATGAAGGGGCAAAAGTTATTTTAAACGATATTGATAGTGATTTAGCAAAATTTTCCAGTGACAGAATACAATCAGATGGCGGAATTTGTGAACCATTTGGGGGCGATGTTTCCGAAATAAATGTTATTAAAGAAATTGTAAAGTTTGCCGTTTGTACTTATGGAAAATTGGATATTCTGATGGCAAATGCAGGAATTACTACCTTTGGAGATTTCTTGGAATATCAACCAGAATCCATGAATAATCTCCTGAAAATTAATCTTTTAGGGACATTCTTTTTAACGCAGGAAGCGGCAAAACAAATGATTATGCAAGGTAACGGAGGAAGCATTTTACTGACCTCCTCCGTCACTGGTCATCAAGCTCACAAATATTTAGCGGCTTACGGTATGACAAAAGCTGCTATCGAGCAATTAGCTAAAAACTTAGTAATCGACCTCTCCCCTTTTCAAATCAATATCAATACTATTGCTCCAGGGGCAACGCTCACTGAAAGAACTATGCAAGATGCTGAATACATTGAAACATGGTCAAGAATTACACCAACTGGAAGACCAGCCACTGTTGAAGACATTGCCAACGCAGCATTATTTTTAGTTTCTCCGCTTTCTCGGCAAATTACAGGACAAAGCCTTGTGATTGATGGTGGCTGGTCTTCGGTTGGGATTTCGCCCTATTAAAATCATTAAATTTCTATTTCTTACTATCAAAGAACGAATAGGTTCCTAACAGATATTGCTGAATTGACGAATCATGCGTTCCTCCACTGATAGTTGTGAGCGTTACATTTCCGCCCTTTGCTTTCATTGCCTTCAAGGCAGTTTCTGAATTGAAGTAGCCTACCAAAGGGTCTGCATCACCATGATATAACTGCGTTTCGGTTTTCGGAGCCCAATCAAATACATCATTGTCTTTTACAGCATTCAAAAATCCCGTGTCAGTTCCGTCCATAATTCCTTTTTTGAAGGTATCATTAAAAGCCATATCCAAACTTACATTTACGGTTGCATTGATACCATTTGCTTGAATATCAGCCAAATAAGGGTCTTTAAAGTAGGCACTCATCGGGCGATTTAGTTTATAAACAGTATTATAAGTCTGCGTTACCCAAATATACAATTGATTATAATAAGCTACTCCTGTTGTTTTTGAATTAATCAGTCTTTTCATGAATTCAGTCTTGTTATATGCCCCTGCACCGCATGAAGAAGCCACTAAATTGAATTCTTTGGGGAATTCTTCTTCAATTTTTTTCTGCAATGACATCGTAGCAAAACCACCTTGCGAGTAGCCCGTTATCATCAGTTTTTTGTTCCAATTAGTTTTTTCTTTCGTAATAAATTCCACCGAAGCCCGAATCATATCCAAACTGGTTTGAGCCATGCTTTCACGGTGTTCATACGGGTGGGGTAAACTTTTGGAAACACCATATCCAATATAATCTGGACAGGCAATAATATAGCCATTAGAGCCGAAAATTGAGGCAACCGAATAGGCTTCACTACTACTTTGGTAGTTTGAAGGTGCCGACGCATCAGTTCTGATTGTACCATGCTGTTGGCTAATCATAGACACCGCATCCGTAGTTGTTGGAATAATTAACGCTCCCGAGGCTTGAATTTCAGTCCCGTCCGTATTTTTTGTTTTGTAAATAATTTTGTAGGCTTTTATATCATATTTTAATAAACCTACTACGATACTGGTAACTATGGGATTTCCACCCGAAAAGGCATCTGCACGAGATGATAGTGAACTTTTGGTATAATCTCCAATTAATGTACTACTCACTAAATATTTATCAGCAACTGGCGTTGGGTCGGGTGTTGTAGAAGTTCCACAACTTGTTACGATAAAGAATATTACTGACAAAATCAGGTAATATGGCTTGAATAAGGGTTTAATTTGCTTCATTTTATTTAATATTTTTATTTACAACGTTGATGAATTTAATTTGTTTCAAAAATCATTTTACGATAAACTTCTACACTTTTATGAGTTGTCTTATCCCCAGCCCAATCATTATCGCCAAACCATAGCTCAGAAGTGTCCCTACCAAAACGTATTCTGATTGCTTTGATTCTGTATTTTGTCTAAATCTAAGAATTGATTTTGCGGTTATCAAAAAACCGATTGCTTCGTATTTTCCTAATAAAACAAAGGTAAAAATCATCAGCCTTTCAATAATTCCTATCCATTTACCTCCATTCAATAAATTTTCAGGAACAACCTCTCCTTTTTTAAGTTCTTCCTGCCAGCTTTTTGTGGCTATTCCTACAAAAAATGAGAGTGGAGTTGTGCAAATAATATAACCCGTAAGTACCGAAAGAATTTTAAGATTTGAAGCCATTGGGATTATTTTCTCAAATAAATTCCCTGTTTCAATCAAGTTTACCCAAATTATGATAATGATTACAAAATGAGCAAATTGGTCGCTAATAAAACCTACAATTGTACCTTCTTTATCAAATTTTAATTTCAAATAATCAATCAAAGTATGCGTGATTCCTATGGTTATTGGTATCCATATATTTGTCCAATATCCTACAAAAATATAGGCTATAATGGCTGTGAGGCACCCATGAAGGTATAAATATTTTGATTTACCTTGCTTTTGACGCTTATCATCTACCCATTTATTCGACTGAAAAATAAAATCTGTTAATACATGAGCCAGTATTAATCTAAATAATAATGCAAGTTCTGTGGATGAAAAAATTGAATACATTTCAACTGATTTTGGTTATAAGTTCTTCAAAACGATTTAAGAGTTTTTCAATGGCAGACCATGAAACAGCTTTTAAATGTCTATTAACGGCGGGCTGTGAAATATTGAGTTGCTCGGCAATTTCTTTTTCTTTTTTTCCTTGTAATTTATAGAAAAAAACATCCGCTTGCGTAGATGTCCAACCCTGAATAATGGCTTCTAATAGCGATAGACTCGTATTCAATTCTGCATCAACTTCTGGAAAGGAGCTTTTGAAAATAATACGATTTCCTTTTTTATCCATTCCATCAAATGACCGTCCAGAATACCTAAAAGCCTCCCCATCTGAACGAGAAAGTGTTTTTTTTAGTAAATCTATATTTCCAACTCCAATTGATTGTCTTAAATCTAAACCGTTTTGATTTTTTGAAAGTCTCAGAAAATATGCCCTATTCAACAAGCAAATTTTGAGTGTTTGACTCAAATTTGGAATAAGACATTGAAAACTATCTCCTCTGAATAATTCATATTTTACCTCCGAGAAATCCCCCATTTTCTTAGTCCATTTAGTGAATTCATCCACTAAATTCCCTTCTGCACTTTCAACAAATTTGGTATAGTTTACAATGTCGGCTGTTATAATTGAGTATATCATTTTCGTTAATATTTCAACAAATATAACTATTTTTGATTATAAATTAATATTATAGCTATAATTAGTTATAATATTAATTTATAATCAAAAAAGGACATAATTATAATCATTACCCAAATTACATAAAAGTTTTGGAAATGGAATAGATAGCTAAATAAGATAGTATTTTGTGTACGAATTGGCGATAGGTTAAATTAATTTGAAAGATTAGGAATTTATCCCTAATTTTAAGATAATATGCTTCAAAAGTATATTCTAACTAATTTTTAATCATTGATACCATTAACTGATAATTGAAATATGCAACTTTCGCTCGTCTCTGAAATGCCCGAATTAGAGAAGAAAATCTTCTTGGATATTTACGCCAAAGTGTATTTTGACACTCGCCGAAATCGTCC
>JANPGQ010000406.1:0-20760 GCA_031423975.1 Cytophagales bacterium
CTGGAATCAAAACGATTTCAAGAGGTCTGCTAATCTTCTACCAAATTAAAAAAACTACACAATATTTTGACTATGATAATTCTGTGTAGATACGACAGCTTATATAAGTTCAAGGCATTTTTATATCCAATTTCAATCCAATTAATTTTAAAATTCATGCAAAACAGAAGAGAATTTTTGAAGAATACAGGTGCAATCGCACTTGGAAGTATGTTCATGCCACAATTGGCTGATGCTTTTGGCAGAAAACTAACGCCTAAGAATTTTGGAGTTCAACTTTACACAACCATGTCCATTATTGACAAGGACGTAACGGGGACACTGACACAAATTGCGGAAATTGGCTACAAAGAAATCGAATCGGCATTTAGTTTGAAAGGTGGATATTATGGGATGAAGCCTAAAGAATTTGCTAAAGTTTTGAGTGATATGGGAATGTCTTGGCAAGCCCATCACATCATGGGTGCCCCTTTCCGTATGCCAGCACCCAAACCTGGTGAAGCAGCAAATCCAAATGCCGAAGCATTCAAAAAAATGCCCCCAATGAAATCGTTAATGAATGATACTCAACAAGTTGTGGACGAAGTGGCAGAAGGTGGCGTGAAATATTTAGTATGTGCCAGTATTCCTGTAAAGACCGCAGAAGACCTAAAATCATCGACTGAAATTCTTCAAAAAGCGGGTGAGGCTTGTAAAAAAGCAGGTATCAGTTTGGTATATCACAACCATACCGCCGAATTTGAAAAAGTGGATGGACAGTTACCTTTTGAGGTATTTGCTTCACAAATCAGTGCTGATTTATTGAAGTTTGAACTGGATTTGGCTTGGGCAACCAAAGCGGGCGTTAATATTCCAGATTTATTCAAAAAACATGCAGGACGTTTCCCGCTTTTTCACGTAAAAGATTTGAATAAAGAAACACTTATGCCAGTAGAAGTAGGAACAGGAATTGTAGATTTTAAATCAATTTTTGCAGCAGCTGATGTAGCAGGGGTAAAACATCTTTTTGTAGAACAAGACGGAGCTCCATCACCCATCAGTAATTTAACTACGAGTTTTGGGAATTTGAAGAAAATGGTATGAAATAATGAATAATTAATAATTAATATTTAAAATTTTGATTATCAATTATTCAAAATAGAAAAAGGCTCAGAAAATGATAGTATTTTCTGAGCCTTTTCTATTTTCAAGCTGATAGCCGATTGCTGACTGCCGAAAGCTAAATTAAAGTATTTTATAAATATCTACCGAATCAATTTTATCCTTCAACTCTTTGATATTTATACTTGATTTGATGGCTGCATCCTTTTTCTTTTTCTTCGCTCCCAATTCCTTCATTAAGTCTTCATAAACCATTTGGGCAGGTCGTTCCCCTACTCCTTCGATGATATTATTAGCTTTGGCTACATTGATTGCCTGTTTTACTTGGTCAAAATAACGATTTTCAAAGTCAAAATACTGGTCGTGAATTCCGATAAAACGATTGCAAAGGCTTTGAACATAATCCAAATTATTATTCACATGACGCATATCCAACTCCATTTGTAGCATTTCAGCCAAATTAGTTTTACCGTCCTTTGGCGTATATTTGCTTTCAATCTCAGTGATTCTTTTTTTCATATAATCCGTAGAAAATTCCGAAATCATGTAGTTAAAATAGTCATCTAAGGCTTCATCTCCCCTAATATCACGAGGATTATAACCAATCTTTTGAGCATCTTTTTTGAATTTTTCCAACAAATCCAATTGCAAAGCCTCTAATGTAGTTACTGTCTGCGAACTTGAATTGGTGTTTAGTAAATTGGCTTTGTCCAACATATTGTAAAAGCCTGTATAGCGTTGTAATTCCTTTTCAAATTCTTTGATTTTATCAAAATTCACCTTTTTATCCTGCATACCAGCAGCGTAGGCAACATTTACTGCCGCCGTTGAGAGATTTACTGCCTGAGAAGCATACGGAATTAACCCAACAATTGGACTATCTTTTAGGCTTTTCAACACACCCATAAAGCGTTCGTTCTTTTCCTTTTTATTAAAAATCGCCTTGGTTTGAGCCGTTTTCAAAATCACATCTTCAAAAGAAAATCCTAATGGACCTTTTTCTACGGAACTCATTTTTTTGATATATCCTTGATAATCTTGATTAATTACTTGAGATTTTAAATCAATAATATCATCGCTCAAAATTTTATAAACTTCAGCACTTTTAATAAGATTTGTTTTGATTTTTTCCCACTTGGTTCTATCGCTAAGTGATTGATTTTTAGATATATCCGTCAAAGAGTGGCTCTGAATCTCTAATCTACTTTTGAGGTTTTCATTCTCGCTCTGAATCTTTTTAAGTGTTCCTTGAATATTGATAATTAAGGAATCAGAATAGACTTGACAGATTCCTGAAAATGATAAAAATAAACAAAGCAAAGTAATGATGATGAAGGTCTTTTTCATGAAATAATACAAATGAGTTTAGTTATTAACGTATATACAAGGATAAATATTGAACAAAATAATCATTCCATCATCGCTTTCTTCAATTATTGATTTTTTATCTTGATTTGATGATATTTTTCAATAGATAATTTTTGTAATTTTATTCACAACAAATACTATAAGAAAACGAACCATGAACTTTTTCAAATCTTTATTTCTCCTATTTTTTCTTCTGTTTTCAACATTCTTTTCATTTTCTCAATTATCAACATTGAGGGGTAAAATCGAAGCCATCGCCCATGATAAAAAAGCCAAAATTGGCGTAAGTATTTTGGATTTAGACAAAGGCGATACGCTCACACTCAACAACAGTCATCATTTTCCGATGCAGAGCGTCTTTAAATTTCATTTGGCTTTGGCAGTTTTAGATTTGGTGGATAAGGGGAAAATGAAATTAGACCAGTCCATTTTAGTCAAAAAATCAGATTTATTGCCCAATCTATATAGCCCTATGCGAGAGAAATATCCCGAAGGAAATGTTACTTTACCTTTAAGTGAAATATTACAATTCACCGTTTCGCAAAGTGATAATAGTGGTTGCGATTTACTGTTTAGATTAATAGGTGGCACAGAAAAAGCAAACCGATACATCCATAGTTTGGGTATCAAAGACGTAGCCATCAAGAACCCAGAAGTGGAAATTCAGGCGGATTGGAGCACTCAGTACAAAAACTGGACAACGCCCTCGGCAGCGACAAAACTGTTAGAAATGTTTTACAAAAAAAATATTCTTTCCAAAAATAATTACAATTTTCTTTGGAAAACCATGGTAGAAACTACCACGGGCCCCAATAAACTCAAAGGAAAATTGCCCAAAGAAGCCATCATATCCCATAAAACAGGATATTCAGGTGCAAACAAAGACGGACTTGTGGCTGCAACTAATGACATTGGCATAATCATTTTACCAAATGGAAAGAAATTTGCCATTGCCCTATTTGTATCGGATTCGATGGAAAATGAAAAGACTAATGATGGAATTATGGCGGATGTGGCGAAGGTGGTTTGGGATTATTATTTGGGGGAGTGATTGTTTTTTATACCAGCCGTTGTTTACATTTTTCTAACAACGGCTGGTAAATTTTGATAAAATTGGAGATTAATAAAGATAAAATTCTCCGATTCTCTGACTGAATTATTTTAAACTATTTTTTAATTTAATGAAATAAATACGGTTTCTATCGACCTGATTGTTGATTCCCGCCACTAACTTAGTTTCATATTTACCAACTCCCGTAATTCCAAAATCATCATCATTTGAAACAGCAATTAGGTTTGAATTAATGACAAATATTCCCTCCGCTTTGTCGTGGGGATAATTGGCAATATCAATCATCAAATCTGAAATCAAGGTTTTTGTTACGGGTATTATCGCATTTGCAGTAAGTTCAGTAGCCGTTTTTAATTCCTCAATCGTTTTGCCATTATAGAGTTTCCCACCCGCCCCGTTTGCAGGGTCTGTGATGTCAGTTGCACCAGAAATGTCAATTTTATAGATTTTTTTAACAACCGTGCTTTTATTAGCTTCTGTTCTATATTCTCCGTCTCTTTCCAACACTAAAAAGGTCGTATTAGTAATAGCCGTAATTTCACTGACTGCTTGTAAAGTAGATTTTTCAATTAGATAAACAAACTCCTTGGTTGTCCCTTCGGCAATATTATAAGCCAAAATTCGAGTAACAACCGAACCCGAAATAGCGGCGGCTGTAGGATTATACAGGGGATATTGCATAATTCCTACCAAAGTTTTTCCATCGGGAGTAATCGTTAAACCTTCCATTCCTCTATTGGCACGACGGCGAGCGTAAACCAAAGGAATTTTCCTTCCTCCTTTACCATTTCCAAAAGGATTAATTCTTTCAATTGTTTTGCCAGTAGCATCGAAATGAACAATGTGTGGTCCGTACTCGTCACTTATCCAAAAAGAGCCATCGGGTGCAATCGCCATTCCCTCAGAATCTAACCCATCGACGCTTGTTCCCAAAGCATTACCTGCCACGTCGTACGCAGCTTCACCCGTTCCGCCTTGTCCCACAGGATTTGGTAAACCGTTAATTGCCACGCCATTTTCATTTTTCAATTCAATGGTTTTTTCCAATACCAAGGTACTATCCACTAACCTGAATTTTCCAATTTGAGGAACAAATTTTGGAGAAGAAAAAACCTTAGAACCCGTGATGGTTCCATCAATATTTGGACCTCTGTCGGTAAGCATATAAAACACCGCAGGGTCACTGGCATCTTGCACCAAAGATGAACCGAATCCACCGTTATTGACCTTCACGCCCCCAACATCCGCCAATAAAGTCGTTTGTTTAACCTCCGCCATATTTGGATAAGTAATCGTTTTTGTTACTTCTGAATCCTTACAAGCAAGCAATGCCCCCATAGAAAATAACCCTAATACTAATTGTTTAGATAATTTCATTTTTGAATAATTTACGAGTTTGATAATCTATCAAATTTAAAACTTGAGTATTATTGAAACATTATGGGGATGTTATGAATGGATGAATACTTGAAGGACATAATATTGAGTTCACCTATGAAGGAATTGTGAGGCAGATTGATATAGACACCAGATACTGAATGATACTTTTTGTTATGGTAAAATCTCCTCCAAAAACCATTTCCCTCCCAAATCCGTTATTGAAATACGTTGAATCATTAATCCACCATTTCTTCGTAAATTTGCAGTATGATTACAGTTAGAGAAAGACCAATTACGGATTGGTTGCCCATAACCAAAAAAGAAGTTGAACAGCGAGGCTGGGGAGAATTAGATGTTATTCTGATTTCGGGCGATGCCTACGTGGACCATCCTGCCTTTGGTACGGCGGTGATTGGACGTATTATCGAAAGTGAGGGTTTCAAAATTGCCATCGTCGCCCAACCAAACTGGAAGGACGATTTACGGGATTTCAAGAAATTGGGCAAACCAAAATATTTCTTTGGCGTAACGGCTGGCTGTATGGATTCTATGGTGAATCATTATACTGCCAACAAACGCTTGCGTTCCAATGATTCTTATACGCCTGGGGGCGAGGCAGGTTTTCGTCCCGACTATGCCACTACGGTTTATACCAAAATTTTGAAACAACTCTACCCCGATGTTCCCGTATTGATTGGCGGCATTGAGGCTTCTTTGCGTAGAGTTACGCACTATGATTATTGGCAAGATAAATTATTGCCCAGCATCCTCCACGACTCAGGGGCGGATATGTTGGTCTATGGCATGGGCGAACAACCATTGCGAGAGATTTTAAAATTGGTAAAACAGGGCGTTCCCTTGAATACCATTCGTAATATCAATCAGGTTTCATATCAGCAAGATACCGCTGAACCCCTCGGCGAATTTAATGATTGGAACACCGTTGAGATTTCAAGCCATGAAATTTGTTTGAAAGATAAAATTAAATACGCTGCTAATTTCAAAGTAGTAGAAGTAGAATCGAATAAATGGCAAGCCAATAGGATTATTCAGAAAGTGGGCGATAAAACTCTCGTGATTAACCCGCCCTTCAAGACGATGGATGAAAAAGAGATGGATATTTCTTTTGACTTGCCATACACTCGGATGCCACACCCCAAGTACAAAAATCGTGGACCGATTCCTTCGTATGAGATGATTAAATTTTCCATAAATATGCACCGTGGCTGTTTTGGAGGATGTAGTTTCTGTACGATTTCCGCTCACCAAGGCAAATTTATTGCTTCTCGAAGCCAAGAGTCGATAATGAAAGAGGTTGACCAGATTGTGAAACATCCCGAATTCAAAGGGTATATTTCAGATTTAGGCGGTCCTTCGGCCAATATGTACCAAATGAAAGGCAAGGATGAATCTATCTGTAATCGTTGCCAAAGTCCAAGTTGTATTCACCCCGTTATTTGCTCAAATTTAGATACTTCACATACGCCGCTGACGGAGATTTACCGTAAAGTGGACGCTCATCCAGAGGTCAAAAAAGCCTTTGTGGGATCGGGCGTTCGTTATGATTTGTTGGTTGATGATTTCAATAAAAACAATCAAGACGGCAATCATGATATTTACATGGAGCAATTGGTAACTCGCCACGTTTCGGGACGTTTGAAAGTAGCCCCAGAACATACTTCTGACGATACTTTGCGAGTAATGCGTAAACCTGGATTCAAGTATTTCAGAAAATTTAAGGAGAAATACGATAATATTCAAGCAAAACATAACCTCAAACAACCCTTAATTCCTTATTTTATTTCCTCTCACCCAGGATGTGAGGAGGCAGATATGGCAAATTTGGCAGCAGAAACCAAGGATTTAGGGTTTCAGTTGGAACAAGTACAGGATTTCACGCCTACACCCATGACGGTTTCAGAAGTTATCTATTATTCTGGTGTGCATCCATATACTTTGCAACCAATTAAAACTGCTAAAACCAAAGAGGAAAAGCAAAATCAAAACAATTATTTCTTTTGGTACAAACCTGAATTCAAAAGTTGGATTCGTAATCGTTTGACAAAGATAAATCGTCCAGATTTAGCTGATAGACTCTTAAAAAGTCCTCAACAAGCAGCTATTGACAAAGTAATTGGCGACGGTGCTGCCGTGAAGAAAAAGAAGTGGAAAAAGTGGTAGAATTAATTGATAATTGACAATGAATAGTTGATAATTAAACTACAAAATTCTTTCAGTAATTCATTGTCAATTACCAACTATTCATTAAAACTTAGCTCGTACCGAATCCAACTCTGTTCGCTTATGCTTCCATCTTCGGTGAGACCAAAGGTAATAAGCAGGGTATTTTTGAATGTTTTTTTCTAAAATTCTTACAAACCTTTCGGTAATTTCTCCTGCGGGTAAGTCATTATAATCGGGTTCGGGCTTTGCAATTTCAATAAATTCAATTTCATAAAAACCTCGCTTGACTTTTCTCATATCCATAAAAATTACGGGATAATCAAACTTTCGAGCAATGCGTTCTGTACCCGTAAAAAAACCAGAATCCTGATTTAAAAATATCGTCCAATACGCTGATTTCCAATGCGTTGGAGATTGGTCAGAAGCCATTGCCAAAGCCCTAACAATGTCTTTTCTTTCAAAGGTTTTACGGAGTGTATCATCTTTTTCGATAAATGGAGTTGTGCTAAATCTACTTCTTATGAAAAGGGTTAATTTATCGAAAAAAGCACTACTCAATTTTTGATACACAATATCAATTGGCACTCCCGTTAAATTCAGAGGATGTATAATCCATTCCCAATTTCCGATATGCCCAGAAATAAGAATTACAGGCTGGTTCAAATCTGTAAATTTATACAACAGCTCTGGATTTAAAATTTTTGCACGTTCCGAAATCTCTTCTTTCGTAATGGAATATCCTTTCAAAAACTCCACAAAGATATCGGCAATATGATGATAAAATTGCTTGGCGATTTGTTTAATTTCTGCTTCGGATTTCTCTGGAAATGAATTATGGAGATTATCAAAGACTACTTTTTTACGATAACCCACAAGCCTATAAATAATAAAATACGCAAAATCAGAGATGCCGTAAAGCACAAAAAAGGGTAACTTTGAAAATAATTTAATAAAAAACATAATTGTGGCTTTTGGCTGTTGGCTATCGGCTGGCTGTCAGCAATAAAAAAATACTTTGTAGAATAAAACTCTGAATGCGAATACTCATTCACTCACATTACGCATCCCATTCACAAATCACTCATTGAAAATGACCATTGACTTACAATATCTACCAAGTCTCGAATATTTTTGTGCTTTGCTTGCTCACGATGAAATTATCATTGAGGCTCATGAATATTTTGAGAAACAAAGTTACCGAAATCGTTGTATAATTCAGACAACAAATAAAATTGATACATTGAGCATTCCCGTAAAAAATGGCAATTCAAAGGTATTGATTAAAGATTTAAAAATTGATTATCACCAAGATTGGACACGTCGGCACTGGGGAGCAATCCATTCTGCCTACGGTAAAAGCCCTTTTTTTGAATTTTATTCAGATTATTTTAGAATTTTAATTGAAAAAAAACCTGACTTTTTGTTCGATTTAAATCTTGATTTACTGACAATTTGTCTGAAACTTTTACGTCTCGAAAAAACCATTATATTTACTGAAAATTACCAAAAAGACGTAAAAAATGATTTCAGAGGGCTGATTCACCCCAAAAAAGTTTTTACAGAAAATCAACTATATAATCCCATTCCATATAGACAAAACTTTGGCAATAAATTTGAGCCAAATCTCTCTATTATTGATTTACTTTTTTGTCAGGGAAATCAGGCTTTGAAGATTTTACAGAAATCTGTAATTATTGAACAAATAATCAAAAAATAGGGTTAAGATTAAAAAATAAACATCCTGGAGTTATCAATAAGCGTAAGAGAAGATAAGGCATTTAAAATAACAAAAGTGATTTGAACCAACTACCAATTTTAACATCAAAAATGGCAAATTCAAATCACTAATCACAAACCAAAAATGGAGGCAAAATTTTCAAACAGAGTCAAAGAGGTAATTTCTCTCGCCCGTGAGGAGGCAATCAGGCTTGGGCATGATTATATAGGCACAGAACACCTCATTTTAGGGATGATTCGAGAAGGTGAAGGTATTGCCCTCGACTTAATTATCAAATGTGGAACAACCCTTGATGACTTGCGGGTAACCATTGAACAGGCTACCAAAAGCACTGGGCGTTCGTCTTATACCATCAAAAATAAGCAAGATATTCCTCTGTCACGACAGTGCGAAAAAGTATTGAGAGTAACGTATTTAGAAGCACGAATTTTTAAAACAGACCTTGTAGGAACGGAACATCTCTTGATGGCGATTCTCCGAGATGAGGACAATCTCGCCAAGCAGATTCTTGAAAAGTTCCACATTCATTACGAACTAATTAAAGACATGGTAGAATATCAATCTAATCCAAATATCAAATCGGGTCCGTCGGATACTGATGATAATGATGACGACGCAAGAATGTTTGCGGGCGGTAGCTCAGGAGCGGGCGGAGGCTCTACGACCAACAAAAACGCTGAAAAATCTAAGACTCCTGTGTTAGATAACTTCGGACGTGATTTGACGAAAGTAGCAGAATCTGGCAAACTTGACCCTATTGTTGGACGTGAAAAAGAGATTGAGCGAGTGGCCCAAATCCTTTCACGTAGAAAGAAAAATAATCCAATTTTGATTGGTGAACCTGGTGTTGGAAAAACTGCCATCGCTGAAGGTTTGGCTCTCAGAATTGTTCAGAAAAAAGTTTCCCGCATTCTTTTCGGAAAACGTGTAATTACCCTTGATTTAGCTTCCTTAGTAGCTGGCACAAAGTACCGTGGTCAGTTTGAAGAAAGAATGAAGGCGGTAATGAATGAGTTAGAGAAATCTCCAGATGTAATTTTATTCATTGACGAATTGCACACTATTGTGGGTGCTGGTGGTGCATCGGGTTCTTTGGATGCTTCTAATATGTTCAAACCAGCCTTAGCTCGTGGCGACATACAAGTTATCGGAGCAACTACTTTGGATGAATATCGTCAGTATATTGAGAAAGATGGAGCTTTGGCACGTCGTTTCCAAACCGTAATGGTAGAGGCAACTTCAATTGAAGAAACTATCGAAATCTTGAATAATATCAAGGATAAATACGAAGACCATCACCACGTAACGTACACGCCAGAGGCAATTGAGCAATCAGTAAAACTTTCTGAACGTTATATTTCGGATAGATTTCTACCTGATAAAGCCATTGACGTAATGGACGAAGTAGGTGCAAGAGTTCATATTTCAAACATTTCAGTTCCCGAAGATATTGTTCGGTTGGAAGAAGCCATCGAGAATATCAAAAAAGAGAAAAATGCCGTTGTCAAATCACAGAAATACGAAGAAGCAGCACAATTACGTGACCGTGAAAAACGTCTTCTTGACCAATTAGACCGTGCTAAACGTGAGTGGGAAGAAGATACAAAACGCCGTAGATATACCGTTACGGAGGAAAGTGTTGCGGAAGTAATTGCACAAATGACGGGTATTCCTGTAAACAGAGTAGCAGCTACCGAAGGGCAGAAATTACTGAACATGAACGAAGAACTTTCTGGAAAAGTTATCGGTCAAGAAAAAGCAATTGCCAAATTAGTAAAAGCCATTCAACGTACTCGTGTGGGGTTGAAAGACCCTAAAAAACCAATCGGTTCATTTATTTTCTTAGGACCAACTGGCGTAGGAAAAACTGAATTAGCCAAAGTATTGGCAACTTATTTGTTTGATAAAGACGATGCCCTGGTGCGGATAGACATGAGTGAATACATGGAGAAATTTAGTGTATCTCGCTTGATTGGAGCTCCTCCAGGATATGTAGGTTATGAAGAAGGTGGACAATTGACCGAAAAAATTCGTCGTAAACCTTATGCGGTTGTGCTTTTGGACGAAATCGAAAAGGCTCACCCAGATGTGTTTAATATATTGTTGCAAGTGTTAGACGATGGTATTTTAACAGATGGAATGGGGCGTAGAGTTGATTTTAGAAATACAATCATCATCATGACTTCAAACATTGGAGCAAGAGACTTGAAAGACTTTGGTGCTGGCATCGGATTTGCTCCAAAAACCAAAACTGACAATATAGAAGAAGTAATGAAAGGAACAATTCAGAGTGCATTGAAAAAGGCATTTTCTCCTGAATTTCTGAATCGTTTGGATGATGTAATTGTCTTTAATTCTTTGGAAAGAGAGCATATTCATTCAATTATTGATTTAATGTTACGAAAACTTTTCATCCGCATCACTTCATTAGGGTATAGTGTAGAATTGACGGAAAAAGCCAAAGATTTCATTGCTGAAAAAGGATATGATTCGCAATACGGAGCGAGACCATTGAATCGAGCTATTCAGAAATATTTGGAAGACCCAGTGGCAGAATAAATCCTGAAAGTAGATTTAAACGACGGCGATGTAATCTTAGCGGATTATTCGGGCGAAGGCGATGAATTGACACTTTCAAGAGTTTTAGCTACTGCAGTAGCGGAAGAGTAATAAAAAACAAAAGAGGGCTTACAGCCCTCTTTTGTTTTTATAAAATTCTACGATAAACTATTTATATCAAAGTTTGAATAGAATTACGTGGTGAAATATTTGTTAAAATTTTAGTTTTAAATAAATATGTAGTTACTTAGATAAAATAAATGCTTTAAGCGTGATAATATATAAAATATTGCCCAAAACACTAATGAAATTACCCATAAAGACTATTGATCTATTGTTGAGATTGAGTGTATTGTTAAGTTTTCAACAAATTAATGCTCAATTTAACCCCCTCACCACTACAGGAAGAATGATTGAATCTAATATTCCTGTTTTAGATTCAAGCGAGAAATTGCTATATCCAAAAATGGTTAAATTTGAAGATTCTACTTCAATTGAAAACCCTTCAAGACGAAAACCAAAACCAAAAGTTGATGTTAGATTATTTCAAGAAAGAGTGGCTTTGAAATTTCATTTGTATGCTGATAATAAATATAAACAAAAGGTTGTCATCAGGGTATTAGATAAAGAAGGTATTCCGATTTTTGAAGATGTACCTTATGAAATGGACAAGTTTCAAAGAGTTTATGATTTGTCATTTTTATCAGAAAAGGGAGAATATTATTTTACAGCTTTTTATGAAAATCAAGACCATTATTTCATTCCGATAAATATTGATACAGAAGAAACAAAAGAACAAGTTGTACGACTTAGCTCAGAATATCCATTAGGGAAAGGCAAAAAATAATTTTTGCCTTTTTTATTTGCAATGAATCGCCCTGACAATGAACGACCTTATTTATTGCTTCCTGTTGGTTATGCCTCTGATAATTGCTATGTGCCTGATATTCAGCGAAAACCATTAAATCAAGTATCTGTATTTATCTAAACCAAAATTGTATTATACTTAGATTCTTCTTTAAATAATTCTAATTTTTCTGTAACAATTACATACTGCAAAACTCTTTCCGTATCTTTGTACTATGTTATCAATCAATAATTTATCATTCTATTTTGGTTCTCGTCCAATGTATGACGGGGCAAATTTACATATCAAACCCAAAGACAAAATTGGTCTTGTGGGAGCTAATGGCACGGGCAAATCTACGCTTTTACGCATCATTGACGGCGAGTATTTACCAGATGGCGGTTCTATCTCCAAATCAGGAGATTGTACGGTCGGATTCTTAAATCAAGATTTGCTTTCATACCAAAGTGATGAATCAATTTTGACGGTAGCCATGCAGGCTTTTGAGCGTCAAAACTTCCTTCAAGGAGAAATAGATAAGGTTCTCCATAAAATGGAAACCGATTATGAAGATTCTGATATTGATAAATTAGGACGTTTTCAAGATGAGTTTGAAAACTTGGGCGGCTATACCATGCAGTCGGAAGCGGAAACGATTTTAGAAGGGTTGGGGTTCACAACTGAGGAATTACAACAACCACTCCACACCTTTTCGGGAGGTTGGCGTATGAGAGTAATGTTGGCAAAATTATTACTCCAAAAACCTTCTCTTTTGATGCTTGATGAGCCTACCAACCACTTGGACTTACCATCTATTGAATGGGTTGAAAATTATATCAATACGTATGACGGGGCAATTATTGTGGTTTCTCACGATAGATTTTTCTTGGATAATACCGTTAATACGATTGTGGAAGTTACGGGTTCAAAGTTGGTTTCGTATGCGGGTAATTATGAGTTTTTTGTGGAAGAAAAAGCTCTTAGAAATGAAATTCAGAAGGGTGCTTATGAAAATCAGCAACAGGCAATTAAGCAAACTGAACTGTTTATTACAAGATTTAAAGCAAAGGCAACCAAGGCTCGTCAGGTACAATCACGGGTGAAGGCTTTGGAGCGTTTGGATAAAATTGATGCCGTTGAAGATGATAATGCAAAGGTAAATTTCAAGTTCAATTTTGGAACACAACCTGGGCGATTCATCATGACTTTGGATAAAGTTACGAAGGCGTATGGCTCTAAAAAAATCTTGACCAATACCGCTGGAATGATCGAAAGAGGTGATAAAATTGCCTTGATTGGAGCGAATGGAAAGGGAAAATCAACTTTATTGAGAATTATTGACGGCTCAGAACCTATTGACGGTGAAAGAGTTTTGGGACATAATGTAATTGATTCGTTTTACGCTCAGCATCAATTAGAAAGTTTGGATGTAAATAATACCCTTTTGGATGAATTGAAATTGACGGGTACAGGGAAATTAGAAACCGAATTAAGAAGTATTTTGGGCTGTTTTCTTTTCTCGGGCGATGATGCTTTCAAAAAAATTAAAGTGCTATCAGGAGGAGAAAAATCAAGAGTTGCTTTGGCAAAAGTATTGATTTCGGAAGCTAACTTTTTGTTATTGGATGAGCCTACCAACCACTTAGATATGATGTCAGTGAATATCCTAATTCAGGCATTACAGCAATATGAAGGCACTTTTGTAGTAGTTTCTCACGATAGATTCTTTGTTTCTGAGATAGCTAATAAGATTTGGTACATTGAAGATGAAGAAATAAAAGTTTACCCAGGTACGTATGACGAATACGAAACTTGGCAAGAACAACGAGCATTGAATAATGAAGTAAAACAAGATAAATCTCCGAAGAAAACCACAGAGAAAGTTGCCGAGAAAAAGCCCATTATGGATGATTTTGCGAAGAAAGAAGCTCAAAAAAATCATAAAAAATTGAATCAGAAATTAGTTGAAACGGAGGAATTAATTGCTAAATTGGAGAAAGAAAAATCAGCCCAAGAAATTACCCTTGCCGACCCTGCAATTTATAATGATGCAGCAACGTTAAAACGTGAAAATGCAGCCTATCAGCAAATCCTCAATCAATTAGAACAAGTTAATGATACTTGGGAAGGAGTAATGATGGAAATTGAAGAGTTAGAAGGTGTTTTGGCTTAAAATCAGAAAATTAAATTCATGAAAATATTCACATCATCATTTATAGGAACGTGCCTTTGTGCGTTCCTATTTTTGTTTTCGGCTACTGCCCAAAAAAAGAAAAGAGATGATTCTTTTACTCCTAAAAAAATCATTTACGATAACCACAATTACGAACCTTACATCCGTACTGTTCAATTATACCCTATCCTGAGTTCTGGAAAAACTGTACAGTCTGCTTTAAATCCGCCAGTGGTAAAATTGGAGGACAATCAGCCATTATTGTTAGAATTTGACTGTTTAAATCCTGATTTTCAATCATTTAGGGTAAAAATATTTCATTGTAATTCCGACTGGACTCCATCGGTTTTGAATGAAATTGAGTATTTACCCGAATTCAATGATTTTCCAATTAATGACTATCGAAACTCATTTGCCACTAAAATTTCATACAATCACTTCAAGTTTGAATTACCATTAATCAAGGTTTCGGGCAATTATATCGTGATGGTTTATAAAAATCGGAACGAACAAGACATTATGCTTACTCGCAAATTTATGGTCTATCAAAATCGGGTAAATGTGGGCGGGCGAATGAGTTATCCGAATAATGCACAAAGAAGACTTTCGCATCAACAGGTAAATTTTGGAATTAGTTATGCTGGCTATGAAATTATCAATCCTCAGCAAGATTTGAAGGTAATGATTCGCCAAAATTATCGAGATGATAAAACTACCAAACCGCTAAAACCTTTTATGGCTGATGCTTATAATCAGAAATTAGATTATCAATTTTTTGACAATGAAAATCAATTTGAAGGGCTAAGTGAATTCAGAATGTTTGATGGACGTAGTACGCAACAAAAATTGGTCGGTATTTCTCATATTACTCAGGGAGAACGTGAAAGTATTTTGGAATTATATCCCGAAAAATCCCAAAATCGAATGGCATATTTATCAAATAATGATTTTAATGGAATGTATGTGATAGATAATTATGAAACCAATCGGGGCGAAACGGATGCGGATTATGTACGAGTTAGTTTCTTTTTAAAATCAGATTCCTTAGAGAATAAAAAGGTTTACGTCAATGGCGGTTTCAATGATTGGAAATTAGACGAACGCAATCTTATGCACTATGTACCTGAAAGTCAGGCGTATGAAATTTTTATTCAACTAAAACAAGGGATTTATAATTACAATTATTTAACCATTGACAGCCAAGGAATTAAATCTGAAACTGAATTTGAAGGCACTCATTCGCAGACAGAAAATGCTTATGAAATCTTGGTGTATCATCGCCCAATCGGAGCAAGAGCCGATGCTTTGGTGGGATATTCGATTTTGAAATAGGGAGTTGGGATTAGGTACTTAGAGATTAGTAAAAGTAAATCATATTTTGTTGTCAGCACAATAACCATTTTTATTGTTTCCCAATCCCTAATTACCTAATCCCAAATCCCTAAATTGTTAATGTTTCGTTAAAGGCACATTGATAAAACAAGAAGTTTTTGTAAATTTCGTTCAATAACCATTTACTAAAAATGATGAAAATGAAAAAATATCTTTGGCTCTTAGCTATCTCAGTTGTAATTCAAGGTTGTGGCGTTTACGGAAAATATCCACAAGGTTCAGGTGGGTATGATGAGAAAAATTCAAGCAATACAGGTGGAACACAAAATCCAAACGGCAATAACCGACCACAGAATTCCTCTCAGCAAACACCTCAACCAACTAACTACCCAAATGACCCTCAAGCACGTTCAGGACGTTCGGCGGATAAAGATTTAGTAGTTGGAAACATTCGTTTGACGGAACAATACACAATTCTTTATTTGACATTTACCAATAGGAATCAAGCGGGTGAATATCAAGATAAAGCCACAGGCAAAACCGTTTACGATGATGGAACCCAAGATATTGCATTTCAACAGAGTGCAATTTTAATTGCTGCTAACGGAGCAAGAACTTTTAAAGCCGTTAAAACCGACAATATTCCTTTTTTGGGGGATAGTCAAGCGAGAAATTTGCCTAAATATGGAAGGCGTTTAAAGCCGGGTGAGTCACTAAATTTTGTAGCTTATTTTGAAAGATTAGATAAAGGTTTGGAAAACTTTGATTTAAACGAGTGTAATTCCGATAATTATGTTTGTTGGAATACTTATGATTTGTACGTCAGAAACCCTGCTGATAATATTCCTTCGCCAACACAAAATCCGACACCTCCCGTGGATAACACTCCCACAAAAACCAGAACAAAATCTGGTAAAGTAGGTGAAGTTGATAATACTCCTCCGCCTGCTCCAGTGGTTACGAATGTGAATGTGGGCGGTATTGTACGTGATATAAAGACCAATCGCCCCATTAGTGCTACGATTGACTATCAACTTTCAAGTTCTAAACAAGTAATTGATTCTGTGCAGAGCTTTTCAAGCACGGGACTGTATCGGATGGTTTTGCCCAAAGGACAAGTCTATACTTTTACAACTTCGGCAAGAGGATATTTATCGTCAAATGACGTGCTTGATTTGAGTAGAACATCTGGTGGTCAAAAGGTTACGAAAGATATTTATTTAACGCCAATTGCCGTTGGAGATAAAATTGTATTGAAAAATATCTATTTTGAGGTTTCAAAATCCGACCTTTTACCCGCTTCTTATGCTGAATTGAATAAATTGGTTTCGATGATGCAGGATAATCCGTTGATGGTTATTCGTTTGGAAGGACACACGGATATTGTCGGCGACCCTCAAGCCAATCTCGAACTGTCGCAAGACCGTGTGGATGCCTGTGAGACGTATTTGGTAAAGCAAGGAATCCCCTCAGCACGTATTGAAGCCACTGGTTTCGGAGACACAAGACCCATCGTGAAAAAGGGAACTGATGAAGAAAGAAAGGTGAATCGTAGAGTGGAGTTTGTAGTACTTAAATTGTAGGTTTCGATGTTCGTGATTCGATGCTTGATGTTCGGGCTACAAACCGAACATCGAGCTACGAATCACGAACAACTATTTCCGCCAAAACCTCCAACCCTTTCTATCCGTTTTTTCATAAAAACAAGCGTTAGGAAGTGTTGGAGGTTTTCTGAAAATAGGGATTGATAAGCCAAAATAAACGTCCGTGCTTCTGGGGCGATTAAGATTCAGAAAACTGCCCAAATTATCCGTTCCTAAAAAAAGAGGTCCCATTCTGCCTGCAATGCCAAAAGCGAAGGCATTATAATTATCAAAAAGTACCAAAGGCATCGCTATTTCAAACCATTTCCCTTCCCAGCGGGGCGTAACCGACAATGATGAAGGCATTTTCATCCCGATTGATTGGCTTCCTCTTAGCCCTTGTACCCACAAACTATTCACATAAAATTTATCTTGAATATGATAATCCAAATTGATCTGAAAAGAACTTGGCAAGCCCGTACTGAAATTATTTTGACCATTCAAATCATCTAATCCAAAATTCTGATTAATTCTTTTGTAGGCATCATCAGAGCCATTAACCATGCTCACATCGCTGGAATTGAAGGTTTTATTGGCAACATCTACTTGCCAATTTCGTACATAATTTGGGTTATTGTAAGTAATTCCTCCAATATCTAAAAGTGAAATACCGATACGAAATTCATATTTATTCTTGGAAGGGTCAAGTTTAACTACACCTTTTTGACGATAAATGTACTTGCGATTATCGGGTCGGTATTCATAGACAATTCCCAAATCTACACCCCAACCTGAACCAGCAGATTGATTGCCTAATCCCCAAGCAAAGGACGCATTGACATTTTTGTAAGAGCCTTCGGTAGTGTATCCATAATCCGCTTTGAGGGTATTTATTTTCAAAATTTGCTTTTTACGGTTAGGTGGTAAAGATAAATCGGCAGGGTCATCAACTATCACAAAATCAGCTTCTTGAATATTGATATGCGAAGAATAAATGCCAATTAATCGTTTTATGGTAATACCCACCTTAATAAAATCTTCATCTTCATCTTTCAAAACTTGACCATACGAAAGTCCGATTTCAGCATAACTATTGATATTCAAATTCATTCCAGACAAATTATAAGGCTGATTTTTAAGTGATAAGGTATCTGTACCCAAGCGAATAAGCTCCGCCAAAGGTTCAGAAACTCCGTTGAAATTAGTAATCGTTCTCACACGGGTAAGAAACCCGACCGAATATTTGTCATTGATGGTAAACATAGCGGAAGGTCCACGTAAATCATCCAATAAATTCGCATGAAAAGGCTCACCGCCCTTATTAATGTCGTAATAAGCGTTTTTAAAAATAATTACATTCTTAGAATTTCTATATTCCTGAGCTGCTGTGTTAGTTAGTAATTGTAAAACAGAATAGGGAGCATTCCATCCCACATAATTATTGGCGAAAAATAAATCATTCCCTACTAAATTTATGTACAGTTTATACCTTGAATCGGCAAGATTGGCAGGGTTATTATAAACTGAATTAGTACCCGCATAATTACTACCCGATATTCCCAACCATTGTTGAGCATAAATTTGCGGAGATAAAATAAGGAAAAGGAGAAAACAGAAGAATTTCTTAAGCATTAAATTTTCAGGATTTTAGGTAAGATTAAGAGGGTTTAGCAATATCAATTTGGCGGGAGCTAATTTTCAACAAATATACTTTTAATACGAAATAAAGAATAGGCTTATTACTAATTTGTACTAAAATTTATCAAATGGCAAGATACTATGTTCTATTAAATATTAGAATAATTATATTTTATGTATAGTTATTATTAAGAAATCATTTTTTTTAGAAAATCATTAGAAACCTCACTTTTAAACAATAAATTTGCAAACGAGATTGAGCATTTAGCGTAAGTGAATAATAACCAAAGTAAAATTGGTGAATAATCAAATTTACTTTTGATTATTTCTTGTAATGACTTAAAAAACGAATAATATTTGGCTATTTATAAAATCGTATTAGCCTAAATCAACTATTTTTGACAAAATAAATCCTTTTTTGGGAAACACTAAATCAAATGAAAAGAATTGCGGTATTTACTTCAGGCGGAGACGCACCAGGCATGAACGCCTGTATCAGAGCGGTTGTTAGAGGGGGATTACATTACGGAGTAGAAGTTTTTGGAATTATCAGAGGATACAACGGGATGATTAAGGGCGATATTATTCCACTTAATTCACAATCAGTTAGTAATATTATTCAAAGAGGTGGCACCATTTTAAAATCGGCTCGAAGTAAAGAATTTATGACTGCAGAAGGTCGCAAAAGGGCTTATGACCAACTAAAATCTCATGGTATCGAAGGATTAGTTGCTATTGGTGGAAATGGAACTTTCACGGGGGCAGAGATTTTTTATAACGAATTTCAAATCCCAACGGTGGGTGCTCCTGGTACTATTGATAATGACCTTTATGGAACAGATAATACGATTGGCTACGATACCGCTGTAAACACGGCTTTAGATGCCATTGACAAAATCAGAGATACGGCAGACTCGCACGATAGAATCTTTTTTATTGAAGTAATGGGGCGTGATTCAGGCTATATTGCCGTTCAATCGGGCATTTCGGGCGGAGCAGAATCTATTTTGATTCCAGAAGAAAGACAAACTGTAGATGATGTAGTAAGGACTTTGAAAGCGGGCTTTGAGAAAAAGAAATCTTCATCCATAGTAGTCGTTGCAGAGGGTGATGAAGAAGGACACGCCGCTAATATCGCCGAAAAAATAAAACAGACGATTGATGTGCCTGTGGATATCAGAGTTACCAATTTAGGACATATTCAGCGAGGTGGAAGTCCAAGTGCTTATGATAGAATTTTGGCAAGCAGATTAGGCTTGGGAGCAATAGAAGGACTTTTGGCAGGACACAAAAATGAAATGGCAGGTATTGTAAACGATCAATTAGTTTATACGCCATTTCACGACACTATTACAAAAAAGAAAGAAATCAATCATGATTTATTGAGAATTTCAGGAATTTTGAGCAAATAACTTTTTGGTGAACGGTGTGAACGGTACACGGAAAAAGGTGAACGGTTTTGTTCTAATAAAAAGTCAAACCCCAAATGAAACAAATTTTCATTTGGGGTTTGTTTGTTTTACAACCCGTTCACCTTTAACCGTGAACCGTTTACCGAAAATTACGGTGCTTCATCTACTTTAGTAACGAAGTATTCAGTATCGCCCATCCAAAAGAATTTCAAATATCTTTGTTCGTAATGCAAGCGTAATCTTTTACCTGTCAGCATGGCATCTTCTAATTTTTTTGTTACGTTTGGGTCATCAGAATCTACTGTAAAAGCCCAAAGATTATTTGCCATATTACCTACTTGTCCCTGAGCTCCAACGTTGAGTTCGCCTTCGT
>JANPGQ010000407.1:0-2492 GCA_031423975.1 Cytophagales bacterium
ACCCTCTTCAATGGTCAAAATGATTGTGGGGGCAGACATTGGTGCTTGGCGTGGAGGCATGATTCACTACCTAAATATTCCCAATTACAACACCACCGCTTGGCATAAAGAACTACCTTTTCAGACCAGTTGGTGGCGGGGTTTGGGGCTTTTACCCAATACTTTTGCCATCGAATCTTTCATGGACGAACTGGCACATCAAACCAAACAAGACCCCTTAAATTTCAGACTCAGACATTTAGCAAATGACCCAAGAAGTGAAACCATTAAAGGAGTTTTGAAAGCCGTAGCCGAAAAATCAAACTGGGGAAAACCACTCCCAGAAGGCACAGCAAGGGGTTTGGCGTGTTCCATTGACGTAAATACGCCCGTTGCCCAAGTGGCGGAAGTAGAAATAGTGAACGGTGAAATAAAAGTCAGGAAGGTATTTTGTGCCATAGACCCAGGCGTTATCATTAATCCAGACGGAGTAAAATCACAATCAGAAGGAGCAATTATCATGGGTTTGAGTGCTACTTTGTTTGAAGAAGTTACGATAAAAGACGGCAAAGTTACTCCCAACAATTACGGCTATTATCCCATCGCCTTGATGAAAGATTCCCCTGAAATTGAAGTGATATTATTATCAAACGGAGATAGCCCTCGTGGCGTAGGCGAACCCCCAATCGGACCCATCGGTGCTGCCATTGCCAATGCCGTTTTTGCCTTAACGGGCAAGCGATTGAATAGAATGCCTTTGAAATTGGGCTAATTATTTGATAATTAATTAGTTATTAAAATAATCACCGATTACAAATTGGCTTTTATCTAACTATTTTAAAATTAGCTTTTAGAATAGATTGATAAAAGCCAATTTTTGATTTCGATAACATAAAGGATTCAGTTATATTTACCTACAAATATTCAACTATTAGATTATGCTCGAATTATAAAATGATTAAGTTTTTGTAATTCTTAACGTTTAATCTAATCAACATCACCCCTTCACAAACTAAAAAAACAAATGAAAAAACTAACAAAATCCCTTCTTCTCAGCACAACTTTATGTCTGGGAATCCACATCTCTAATGCTCAAATGCAATATCCACAAACCCGTAAAATTGACCACATTGACGAATATCATGGTGTAAAAGTCCAAGACCCATATCGCTGGTTGGAAGACGACCGTTCTGCCGAAACCGCCGAATGGGTGAAAGCTGAAAACAAAGTCACTTTCGATTATTTAGAGAAAATTCCGTATCGTAATATGCTGAAAGAGCGGATTGAAAAAGTCTTTAATTATCCAAAATACTCCGCTCCTTCTCGCAAAAACGAATGGTTTTATTTCTCTAAAAATGATGGTTTGCAAAACCAGTCAGTATTGTATCGTCAGAAAGGCTTGGATGGAACGCCCGAAGTAGTAATCGACCCCAACAAACTTTCAGCCGATGGTACTACTCGTTTAGGAGCATTTTCGGTTTCTAAAGATGGTAAATATGCGGTCTATTATCTCTCAAAAGGTGGCTCAGATTGGCAGGAAGCCTATATTATGGATTTGGCAACCAAACAAAATCTGCCTGACCACATCGAATGGATAAAAGTTTCGGGTCCAGCTTGGCAAGGAAATGGTTTTTATTATAGTCGTTATCCAAAACCTGAAGGCAGTGCTTTGGCGGCAAAAAATGAAAATCATCAAGTATTTTATCATAAAGTCGGAACGTCGCAAGACCAAGATGAATTGGTGTACGAAAACAAGGAAAATCCGCAACGCTTTAATAACGTCAGAGTATCGGACGATGAAAAATTTGCCTTCTTAAATATCAGCGACCGAGGCAAAGGCAAAGAAGGAAATGCCTTGTTTTTCAGAAAATTAGGTCAAAAAGAATTCACGCCCATCGTGGCAGAAGTTGGGGATTTCTCTTACAGCATTGTAGATAATGTTGTCGATAAATTTTTAGTAGAAACCAACGCCAACGCCAAAAATTCAAAAGTAGAATTATACGACCCAGCCAATAAATCTTGGAAAAATATTATCCCCGAAAAACCCGAACCTATGCAAGGTGCAGGCACGGCGGGCGGAAAGATGTTCGTAACGTACCTCAAAGACGTAACGACCCGTGTGTATGTGTACGACTTGATGGGCAAGCTCGAAAACGAAGTAAAATTGCCAGGATTAGGTACTGCAAGCGGTTTTGGAGGTGAATCTGACGATAAATTTGTGTTTTATACTTTCACTTCGTTCACCTTCCCTCCTACTATTTACCGTTATGACATTGCCACAAAACAGACTTCTGTATTCCGCAAGCCTGAAGTTCAGTTCAATCCTGATGCTTTTGAAACGAAGCAAATTTTTTATACCAGCAAAGACGGCACAAAAGTTCCGATGTTTATTACTCACAAAAAAGGCGTACAATTGAACGGCAAAAACCCAACGCTTTTGTATGCTTATGGTGGTTTCAATATCAGTTCACAGCCTGGCTTTTCAGCCACTTTGATTCCCTTTTTGGAACAAG
>JANPGQ010000408.1:0-9048 GCA_031423975.1 Cytophagales bacterium
GCTTGATGAGTTGCAAGTTGTTTGGGACAGACTAATTAAGGATTTAGAAGCCCGAAAACGGTTTAGTGAATACGTGATTTTGAATCGAAAATTTATGCTTGATGGCACTACTATTCACATTGAAGTTGATAATGAAATTCAAACCGATTTATTGACTATTTCTCTCAGAACAGAGGTTTTGAATTATTTACGAAAGGAATTACAAAATTCTACCATTCATTTGGAAGTAGTAGTTTCCAAAGAAGAAGCCAAAACGATGATTTATACCCAAGCCGATAAATTCAAATTTATGGCGGAGAAAAATCCCGCTTTGCACGATTTGAGAAGTGTTTTGGGACTGGATTATGATTATTAATTTTACAATATTTCTATTTTATACAACTCTATTTATACAACTTAACATGAAAAAAGTAGCTCTATTTTTTAGCTTATTAGTATTAAATTTATTAACTTTTGCCCAAAGTGGTATCAACTTTTTTAAAGGCTCGTGGACAGAGTTGCAAGAAGAAGCCAAAAAGAAAAATAAAATGATTTTTGTGGACGTGTACACCACTTGGTGTGGTCCTTGTAAGCAGATGGCAAGGGATGTTTTCCCTAATCCAACAGTTGGTGAAACATTCAATGCCAATTTTATTAATTATAAACTGGATGCCGAAGAAGGAGAAGGCATAGCATTGAGTACAAAATATCATGTTCAGGCATATCCCACTACATTATTCTTGAATCAAAGAGGCGATGTTATCCATCAGATTAGAGGGAGTAGAGCTGTTAATGATTTTATTAACGAAGCTAATTATGCCTTAGATTTTGCCAAAATTGATAAACCTCTGGAAGTTTTAGTTGAAGAATACAAAAGTGGCAAAAGACTATCTTTGGCAGAAGTTCAGTTATTATTCTTCAAAATAAAAAATAACGGGAAAGACTATTCTCCTTTATTTGAAGAGTATTATGGTACAATTCCCGATACTACCTTGAATAGCGAGAAAGGCATTATTTTTATAGGTAACAATATTCAGTCGCTCAATTCCAGAGCCTTTCCGATGTTGGCAAAAGCCTATAAAAAACGAATAAGTTTGAAGCAAAATGTCATGCTTGCTGTGATGAATGGTGTAGATAATATCACAAGAAAAACACTAAAACAAGCGATAGACCACAACGATAAGGCAATTTACGAAAATTTGATTGATGTAATGGCCAAACAATTGGCTGAACCTCCTCATATAATTGAAAAGATAAAACTGGACTATGCTGAAAAAGCAAAAGACTCACTATTGTTTAATGAAATAGCTTCAAAAAAGATTCCTAAGTTAATGCAATTGACAAATGAAGAGTTGCATAAGCAAAATATTTTTATGTTAAATGCTTTCAAAATGAGTTCAAAAATGATAAAAACTGATACAACCTCTGAAATGTATCAGAGTCAGATAAAATACATGGTGAAAGCTGCGGAAAAAATAACCGCAATGGAACTCAATAAATTTGCATGGGGATACTTTGAGATGATTGATGATAGAACTGAATTGGAGAAAGCTCTACAATGGTCAATAAGGTCAAATGAGTTAGATAGTGAACCTTCATTTATGGACACACAAGCCCAATTATTGTACAAATTAGGTAAAAAAGAAGAAGCCATCAACAAAATGAAAGAGGTTATTAAAATGGCAAAAAAAATAGGAGTAGAAACGGAAAGCTATAAAAAAACATTGAAAAAGATGAAATGATGGGGATTTCTAAAATGGTTATTACCTAAATGTGGAAGATCAGAATTATTGCATAAATTAGTACCAGATATATTTACCCTGAAAGCCCGAATTTGTTGGGCTTTTTTTATAAAGATAATGCACATACGAAAATTCATCAAAACCTCCATTGCAATTTCCACTATAACTATTGCGAGTGGTGCAGTGGCTTTTGCCCAAAAAGAAAAGATGCAAATACTCACTTCCAGAACCAGTAATCCTGATTTGAAAACCATTTTGCCATCTTGGCAAGGTACTCCTGTTGACCAAGATGGACGTTTTATGAATCATGAGTTCCCTTTTATTCCAAAATTTGGCTCGGTTTTTAAATGGATGACTCAGAAAAATCCGCAAAAAGAATTCAAGAAAGATGATACTTGGAAAATGCCTGTAGTGAAAGATGATTCATTTCTGAATTCAAAAGAAGATATGATTGTGGCTTTTGGTCATGCTACATTTTTTATTCGTTTAAATGGAAAACAGATTCTGATTGACCCCGTTATTGGCAAAATCCCTGCCACTAAGCGTTATACAGAATTTCCGATAAACCCCGATAAACTCGTTAATCTTGACTACGTTCTGGTGTCGCACGCCCATTATGACCATTGTGATAAGGATAGTTTGAAATTAATGCAACAACAAAACCCTAAGGCTAAATTTTTGACGGGTTTAGGCATGAAACCATTATTGAAAAAATGGATTGAGAAAAATGAAATTCAAGAAGCGGGGTGGTATCAGCAATATATTACCGATGATGATATAGAAATTTACTTTCTGCCTTCTCGCCACTGGTCAAACCGTACTTTGGGAGATACTAATGAGCGTTTGTGGGGAGCTTTTATCTTGAAAAGTAAAGATAAAACTATTTATTTTGGGGGCGATTCAGGTTATGGAAGTCATTTTAAGGAAGTGGGCGAATTATTCTCGAATATTGATGTTGCCCTTATAGGTGCGGGCGCATATTCACCACGCTGGTTTATGTCGCCCAACCACCAAGACCCCGAACACGCCGTTCAGGCATTTAACGAAACGAGAGCAAAAACCATGATTCCGTTCCACTACGGTACTTTTGACCAAGCCGATGAACCACTTTCCGAACCCCCTAAAATATTGATGGAATTAGATAAAGAACAAAAAATAACTCAACAATTAAAGATTATGAAATTGGGAGAAGTATTTTTTGTATGAGAGTTTTCGTAAATCCTACGGCAATTCAATTCTAAAAAAAACAGGTACAGCAGGTTTTTCATAGTACTCCTTCGCCTGTTGAATTTTATCCACTACATCCATACCTTTAATTACTTCGCCAAAAACCACGTAATTTCCATTGAGCTTTTGAGCTTCCTTTTCGTTGGTAATAATATAAAATTCGGTGGGAGAGGAGGCTTTTTCGGGGTTTCCTTCGTC
The DNA here is from genome assembly GCA_031423975.1 of Cytophagales bacterium. Lineage (GTDB taxonomy): Bacteria > Bacteroidota > Bacteroidia > Cytophagales > Spirosomataceae > Arcicella. Next base: position 3,147 of record JANPGQ010000408.1, read on the forward strand.
GTGATGAGCCATCGCAATGGCACCACGCTTATGGGTGATTTCGGGAAAATATTCGGGTGGTACAAGGAAGTCTAATTGGTCATAATATTCACCCCCGCCTTGAATTCCCGTTTGGTCTATGATGCGGTAGAATGTTCTATGAATATAATAATTCCCCTTCACCAAGCGAATGAAATTGGCTCGGTGAAGGGGAGTTTTTTCGTATAATTTTATGGTAATATCGCCGCCAACGGTCTTTATAACTACTTCATTTTCAGGATTTTTCTTTCCATATTCAGTCAAAAATGCTGTTGGGTCTTGCTCAAACAATCGCATATCTCTTTGGCAAGAGATAAAACATGAACCTATAAAAAATAGAAAGATAATATTCCTTTTAAAAATCATTTTTGGATTTATTGTTTAAAATTTGCTTTGATAATTTTAAACAATTTACCATTCATTGCTTCATTTTCAAACTTTCAAATTAACAAATTTTCAAATTTTCAAATCACATTCCTGACAGTTTGCCAAAATCCACCGATTTAATGGCTTCTTTTACCGCATCTGGTTCTACATTTCTTCCCTCGGCAGTTACCAAGAAACGGTCATTGACTCCTGCCATTACGGTACTGTGTTTTTCTTTTTTCTTTACATCTTCCCAAGCCTTCACACCGTTAATTCCTAAATCAACTGGTCCTAAATGTTCTTGGTCATTATCGACAGAGAAACCCGTTGCAAACATAGCCGTTGCCGCCCCAAAAGCAGCATAAGAAGCATTATAGTCCATGATATTTACCGTAATTTCTCCATCTCCGCTTTTATAAACTTGTGATGCTGTTGAATAGGACATTCCAACCATATTCATCGTTTCTCCTTTGGGATCGCCCTCTTTGGTATAACCCGAAATAGTAGAAGGCAACATCTTTTGTAAGTCTGCATAAGGCATGGAAATAGTGTCACCTTTTGCTCGGCGCTCTTCCATTTTACTGGCAGATTCTTTCATGCCCTCGGCATAATTTTTGAGTCCTTCAGCCGCATTGGCAGCCTCTTTTACCTTTCCGCAAGACAATACCACGAGTCCCACAGACAATAAACATCCAAATAAAGACAGTTTTTTCATTTAAAATGTTGTTTTATGATTGAGATAACAAGGTTTTATTTTTTTTTGAATAAATCCCTACCGTTTGCTAAATATCTATGATAGGAGAATAAGGTGTTGTAGTCTTTTGATTCTTCGATTTCGTCTCATTCTCAGGAAATATTAGTTTCTAAGCACTAATTTTGAATCTATAAGTATCAGAAATTACGTAAGTATGAGTACGATAATTACATTTCATCAAAATACTAAAAGAATTTAATTGAGAAGTTTAAAGAGGTTTCACAGCAAAGCCACTCCGATATTCGGGGTGGCTTTCTTTTTTGCTGGTCAGAAAACTATATCATAAAGGCTTTTGTTATCCTTTTGAAAATAGGTATATATTTCTGAAAATTTTATCTCTTGAGACTTAATACCTGATACTAAAAACACATTTCAAAAATCAACAATGGAAAAAATCACAGCAGTGTACACCGCCGAGGTAACTAATACTGGCGGACGTAAAGGACACGTAAAATCATCGGATGGAATCTTGGATTTTGATGTTTCGATGCCATCTGCCATGGGCGGGCATGGTGGAAAAACCAATCCAGAACAATTATTTGCGGCAGGATATGCCGCTTGTTTCAACGGAGCAGTAGGGGCAGTTGCCAAAGGAAGAAACATTGCTGACGCAGAATTGACAGCAAAAGTAGGTATTGGAAATGACCCAGCGGGCGGTTTTGCTTTGACGGTAGAATTACATGGAAATTTCCCCAATCTTTCACCAGAAGAAGCTCATCAATTGATGGAAGATGCTCATCAAGCTTGTCCCTATTCAAAGGCAACTCGTGGAAATATTGAAGTTACGCTTTCCGCAAATTAATTTTTTAGGAGACAGGAATAAAGGAAGAAGGGAGACAGGAAATAAAGCATATAGCTTTTCTCCTGTCTCCCTTTTCCTTTTCTCCCGTCTTCTTCTTTTCTATTCTTGGGCAAAATCTTTTACCGCCTTATTTTTATCTACTACCATCTCCATCGAACTCACCGCCGAAGTACCAAACCAACCCGCTGCTTGCTTGGTTGAATTAGCACTAATGTTGTTAATGTTGGAAGGAATTCGAGCAGCTGGAGTGGCAAAAAGCCCTGTGTTGTTCAGTTCAGTTCGTAGCTGAATCCAGAAGTCAAAATGGGCTTCGGTGATGGATAGAAGTTCTACCCGCACCTTGTCGTTTTCTTTGTATAATTCAGTAGTTGCCAAAAACCTGAGCGGTCTGATAAAGGGTAAACCATCACCAAAGGGGCTTTTGTTGGCAATGGCATCGTAGGCAATCGTTATTCTGTCCGACTCAATGTATAATCTGTCATTTTTATACACTTTTATTCTATAGCAATCGCCAACTCCTTTAAAATCAGTAGCATAGAACCGTCCGTCATAGCCTTTGTCGGGTTTGCCATCGCCTTTTTGGCGTAAATTGGCATCATCCAATTTGAATCTCATGGAGTCTATTTTAGGAACTCTCTTCAATTCTGAAACTGCCTTATAAGTTTCACCATCCACTTTGATTTCTAAGGAATACGTCTTACCAACTGCCCCCATAATGTCGGTTGAGTTTGCGGGTTTCCAAACGTATTTTCCCGTATTCGTTAAGTCTTTAAACTCGTAAATTTTTCCTGTATTATCCGTAACCGTTACGATAGCATTTTTGAATCCTTCGGCAAGCCCTTCTACAGTCAATGCCTGAGATTTTGAGAGCTTTATCGTTTGCTCACCCGCTACGTTTGTAATGGTTGCATCTACCACCAAATACGGGTCAGTTTTGGGTATGTCCAACTGAAACACGTCTTCGCAACTCATCAAGATTGATGAGAGAAAGATAATGCAAGACAAAGATAGAATTGATTTTATATTGATATTTTTGAATGATGTTTTCATTGTTTATTTGTCTTTTTTGTCTGAATTTGGATTGCGAAACGTCGCACCGTGTGAGATTAATGGATTATTAGGATTAGGAAGATAAATTTTGTAATCCAATCAATCCGTCAATCCAATGAATCCAAATTCAGACAGTTTTACAGTTTTAAAACTTAAAATTATAAGAAACCGAAGGAATTAACGAACCGATAATTGATAGTCTAATTGCCTCAATATTAGAAATTTGCTGATTGTATTCTTCTGGTTTCAATTCAGAATTTGTTTTCAAGTCTTTGGGTTGGGTGTAAATTGAGAATGGATTTCTACGATTTGTAATGTTATAAACCGAAAATACCCACTCTGATTCTCCCTTGCCAAACAAGGCTTTTTTGTTCTTTTTGGTAGCTGAAATATCCAAACGATTGTATAAAGGAAGTCTGACGTTACCTCGTACACCTGCCCCCGTAATGCCATAAGTAAAATTCTCGTAAGTTCCCTGTTGTGGTGCTAACGAATAAGGCACACCTGAAATCAATGCTAAGTTTGTTCCAAAACTCCATTTTTTATTGAGTTCATACTGGGCAACTACATTCAAGGTATGGGTACGGTCGTAACGAGTAGGATACCAATTTCCACCATTCAAACTCTCTACTTGACGTTCTGTACGAGCCAAAGTATAACTTACCCAGCCCGTTAATTTTCCCTTGTTTTTCTTAATAAATAGCTCTACTCCATAAGCCCGACCTTTGCCAAACAAGAGGTCTTTCTCAAATCTTGGATTCAAGAAAAGATTGGAACGGTCGGCGTAATCAATCTGATTTTGGAGGTCTTTGTAATACACCTCCAATGACGTTTCGTATTCATTCTCACCAAAATTTTTGAAATATCCCAAAGCCCATTGGTCAGATAATTGAGGTTTTATATTGTTGGTTGAAGATGTCCAAACGTCCAAAGGCGTTGAGGCTGCCGTGTTGGACATTAGGTGAATATATTGCGTCAGGCGGTTATAACTGGCTTTTATAGAACTATTTTCGCCCGTTTCTAATTTCAAATTAAAGCGTGGTTCAAAGTTTTGGTACGTCTGCAAAGGCTTCTGGGTATCGTTTGGCGAACTGTCCAAATCATAGCCCGACGTGAAGGTGTCGGACACTCCCACGAAACGACGAGTATAATACAAATTATCCTTGCTTGTATAATCATATTTTGAATAACGAACGCCGTACTGCAAAGATAATTTAGGAGAAACTCTCCATTCATTACCGATATACGCCGAATATTCAACCGCACTTTTAGCGGGTGAACCAAAATCTACTCGGTTGCCATTTGACGTTGCCGAAGCCTCACCTGGAGCAAAGTCATAAGTCAATATTTGTCCTCCAAAAGTGAGGGTATTTTCTGGGGTAATGTAATAGGTAAAGTCAGGTTTGAAACTCAGGTTTTTAATGTTTGACTTCCATCTAAACTGATTATTAGGTCGTTTGTTATTCAAATCAGTATCTAATAAATAGTCATAATTACTATAAAAGGCAGTGCTATTCAAGAATAATTTTGAGCTAAATACATGATTCCAACGTGCTGATAAAGTGCTGTTTCCCCAGTTGAAACCGAAGTCATTTCCGAATACATCACGCCCAAAATATCCCGAAAGAAAGACCGTATTATTTTGGTTAATATTATAATTTACTTTTGCCGTTAAATCATAAAAATTAAATTGCGTATTGGCATTATTACCCGTCAAAAATGGTTTTGCCAGTACATCTGCATACGAGCGACGTGCCGCTACAATAAACGATGCTTTATCCTTGATGATGGGTGCTTCAATGGATAACCTGCTGAAAATGAAGCCAATGCCGCCGTTTATTTCTAATTGTTTGGCATTTCCTTCCTTCATTCTTACATCCAAAATCGAAGAAGCTCGTCCGCCGTATTGGGCAGGAATTCCCCCTTTTATCAACTTAACATCTTTCACTGCATCGGGATTGAAAATGGAGAAAAACCCGAAAAGGTGAGAAGAATTATAAACTGGAGCATCGTCTAAAAGCACTAAATTTTGGTCGATAGAACCACCTCGAACGTTGAAACCCGTTGCTCCTTCGCCCACCGTGGAAACGCCTGGCAATAGCTGAATGGCACGAACCAAATCTACTTCGCCCAAGAGTGCAGGAATCTTTTTGATGGTTTTCATATCCACCTTATTAACCGACATTTCAATCGCCTTTATATTGTCGTCCTCCCGTTTTCCGCTAACAATAACTTCCGCCAATTCTTGACCATCTTCTTGCACTTCCACATTAAAAGTCTGATTAATTTCAGTCAATTTCACATCCTTGATTGCTTTACGATACCCCACCGATGAAATTACCAAAGTGTAATTGCCTTTGGGCAAAGTGAGAGAATAAAAACCATAAGTATTGGTGGTTGTACCCGTGAGTAGTTCTTTCACAAAAACCGAAGCACCTATTAGGCCCTCGCCGTTTTTGTTGTCTTTAACATAGCCACTAACTGTCAGTTTTTCTGATTGGGCAAACAAACCCATCGGGATAAAGCACAGAAATAGGAAAGATTTTTGAATAAATTTTAACATAATAAATATTGGAAAAGTTTAAAAATTAAATTTGTAATGATGTATATTTAAAACTGATTTTGAGTGAAAATAGTTGTTATTTAACGCTCAAATTTTGACGCTTCACGCTATAACAAAGGATATTTAATTGATTATCAAATATTTAATTTTTTTTGAAATATTAAATTAGCAATTCTGTTTATTTTATTACTCAGAATGACAAACCCAAACCTACATTTGAATAGTACAAATTTACAAAGGTTTGAAAAATAGTCATTATATTTTTGATGAATGGTTGAAAAGTCATATTTCTGACAACTGATTGTGCTTTTACCCCTACTGATTAAGAGTATATAAACTAAATTAAAAT
>JANPGQ010000409.1:0-2385 GCA_031423975.1 Cytophagales bacterium
GTATCAAGGGCGACGAATTAGACGCCCTGCGCGCCGTGCATGCGTTCTTGGGCTTTTGTCCAGTCTTTACGTGGAGTTTTTAGAATACCTGAAATTTGTTCAGATTTTTTGGCAATCCCTTCAATTTCAATTGGGGCTAATTGGCGGGAATAAACCTTTAATTCATCTACCGCAAAATCTTCTAAGGTTTCATGAAATTCTTTACCAAGCATAAAAGTCATATCCACCCAGTGCGTATTTTTCTCCCCATGCTGCATTGATTTTGTCAAATTATCGGTTTGGATGTTGGTTTTCATTTCAAGCCCATCCAAAAATATCTTCACACCCGATGCCCTGCTGCTACCATCATAGGTAAGGGTAAGATTCTGCCATTTTCGATAAGAAATTTTATCGGTCGTAATAATATCAATGCAATTTGAAGGAAAAACATAACTCAGATTTACCTGCAAAGTTCCGTCTTTCAAAAGTTTACAACGATAGCCTCTAAAACCATCAAACTCGCCATCATCACTGCCAAAAATGGGCCCATCTTGTCCATTTTTCAAAGGATTTATCCAAAGACTGATGGAAAAAGGTTGGTTTCTTTCAAAGTCCAGCGACTTATGAAAATCAATGCCACAGTCCCCCCTGAGCAATAATCCATTGCCAATTTCACCTTTAATATATTTCGGTCTTCTATCCCAATCACCTGCAATATTGCCAGTTATGCTATCAACCGCCAAGTTTGGATACCCCGAAGCACTCTTTTCCCAAACCTTCACATCCTTCTTCAATTTATCATCATGCTTAGTGATTTTCCGTAAAACATTTCTTTCAAAAGGGAAATGAGCCATCAAATCTTTATTACTTACTGCATAGTGTAAAGGATTTTTTTGAGCTTCGAGAATCCACTTTTCAAAGCCTTGTTTATAAACTGGTTGATAGGGCTGAATGGCACGCTCGTAAGGAGCAATTTTAGTTTTGATAAAGTCTAATTTCTTTTCCACCTCCGCAGTTGGTATCATCACGGTTGGCGATGCTTCGCCGTTGTAGGGAATAATTCCCGTTTCGTTATTATTGTTGAAAAAGGCAGAAAGTTGATAAAATTCTTTCTGGGCGATGGGGTCATATTTATGGTCATGGCATCTGGCACATTCCACCGTTAAGCCCAAAAATGCCTTGCCAAACATTCCCACACGGTCAATCACGTACTCGGTGCGATATTCTTCATCCACTACGCCACCTTCTTGGGTTTGGGGATGATTTCTGAGAAAACAAGTGGCTAATTTTTGTTCACGGGTGGCATTTGGCAATAAATCTCCTGCCAATTGATAGGTTACGAATTTATCGTAAGGTAGATTTTTATTAAAAGCCTCAATCACCCATACGTTTCTCATGCCATCGTCTTGATAGCCGTGCGAATCTGCATAACGTCCCAAATCCAACCAATCAACGCCAATTTTTTCTCCGTAATGAGGTGATTTCAAGAGTTTATCTACCACTTTTTCGTAAGCATTAGGGGAATTATCTTTCAGAAAATCATCTAATTCCTTCACTGTGGGCGGCAAACCCGTAATATCCATTGATACTCGACGCAGCAAAGTGGCTTTATCAGCAGTTACAGAATGTTTAATTTTCTTCTCTTCCAATTTTGCCAACACAAAATTATCAATCGGATTTTTTACCCATTTAACTTCTTGAACATCAGGCACATCGGGGTTTTCAATTTTGGCAAAAGCCCAATGCTCTTTGTATTCACCGCCTTGTTGCACCCATTTTACCAGCAATGCTTTCTCCTCACTACTCAATTCAAGGTGTGATTTTGGCGAAGGCATAATTTGGTCGGGGTCGTTTGAGAGGATTCTTTTCACCAACTCACTACGATTGATATTGCCTGCTACAATGGCATAATGTCCACTTTTGAGTTTCTCAGTTGCTCCTTCTGAATTGGTCAGTTGCAAACCCGCTTCCACCTTACTTTTATCAGGTCCATGACATTTGAAACACCTATCCGACAGGATGGGTTTGATGTGAAGATTGTAATCAATTGTTTCGGGCAGTTTGTCTATATGAGCCGCTACTTCGGTAGGAATATTATTCCCTCCACAACTGGTTAGGAACAGTGCTGATATGACAACAGAAATATGAGTTAATTGTCTGACAATCATAATCTTAATGATAGTATTGATGAAAAATATTAAATTAATTCTCGAAAAGAAATAATTTAAGAAGTACATATCTACTAAGAGAGCAATGATAAATTATACCCAACAAACCTTTTATAAATGTAGATGTTTAAAGGTTTTATCAGATAAAATTATACCAGGAATTTAGAGGTTTGACTGGCATAATTTTTAGATATTATTCATAATTTTCAATCTCATTTTTACTATTATTTTAAAAAAT
>JANPGQ010000410.1:0-2401 GCA_031423975.1 Cytophagales bacterium
ATTCAGCCGGAACCGCTGATGTTCTTCGCGTACTTCGCGGCGGCTTACTTCTTCTTGGAGTGGTGCGAACGACGACATGATTTTTCTCTGGATATTAATGATGAGAAGCACCCAAAAGTTTTATGCTTAGGAAATAATCCCAAAAACTCAATGGTTTACGGAGCAGCGTTAGGTCTTTTTAATGTTACCGTCAGTTCCTTAGTTAATCAGAAAGGAAGGCGTAAATTAGGAATATTTTTTGATGAATTACCCACCATTTATTTTATGGGATTGCGGCAATTAATTACTACTGCCCGTTCCAACAAAGTAGCTCCGTGGCTTGGTGTTCAAGATATTTCACAACTCAAATTAGATTATGGACAGGATGAAGCCAAGGCAATTACCAGCACGATTGGGAATTTGATTTCGGGTCAGGTGTTAGAAGAAAGTGCGAAAAATGTTTCGGAAAGAATCGGTAAAATATTACAAATTAGAAAATCATCAACCGATAGCCGCAATGATTTGACCATCAATACTTCAACGCAATTAGAAGCGGCTGTCCCTCCTTCTAAAATGGCAAATTTGAGTCAGGGGCATTTTGCGGGGGCTTTGGCGGACACCCATGAACATCCGATTGAGCGAAAAATCTTTCACGCCAAAGTTTTAGTGGATAAATCTGCCGTAAAGAAGCGGGAAAAGGGAGCAAAAATTCCAGTCATTTATGATTTTGAAGTCAAATTTGGCAAGAGTGAACAAGAAATTTTACAACAAAACTTTGAAGCCATTAAACGAGATATTGTAAAACTGATTGAATATGAAAATCAGAAACCAGAATTGAAAAATAATTACTAATTTTATGAAATTTTATAAATTATGAAAGGCAAAGAATCAAAGAAAGTTAGTACCAGCGAAGAGTGGAACGAATGGAAAAACTGTTTCAGAGACATCGTAGCGAAAACACTCAAAAATGCTCGTATGCGAATGGGCGAATTGGGCTATCCGAACACTCGCCACGAGATTGCCAATGAGACAAAACTGCCGCATCAAGTCATTGTTCATGCTGAACAAGGTAAAGGAAATATTGCCTTCATTATGCTTTTGATTGAGTTTTATAACAAACGTAAAGCCGTCAATACCAAAGACTTAGATGAAATGTATGGCTATTTGAGAGATTCCAGTAAAATTCCGAGTAGTTTAGAAGAAGATGCTGAAACTAAGGAGGACTAATATTTCCAAAAGGCACTTTCAAAAATAGATACATTATTAAAAGTGGGTTTAAATAAAATCCATTTTTAATGATAGAATAATGCAGATGTTTGCCCGTAACCACGCCCGTATTACCCATCAATCCAATTGCCTGAGCAACTTTGACAACTTGATTTGGTTTAACAAAAATAGCATTCAAATGCCCGTAAAGAGTCATAAAGCCGTATTGATGTCGAATCATCACAAATAGCCCCAAGCCATTTTGATAGCCAATTTGCTCCACTGTACCATCCGCCGAAACCACAATCGTGTCCGTTTCAATGGGTAGAATATCAATCCCACTGTGAAACTTTAAGGCGTGATTGATAGGGTGAATTCGATAACCGTATTTTGAGGAAGTTTTTAATTTCTCACTTAACATGGGCGGAATAATAGGAATTTTAGACCAAATATTCTTCTCTTTACAATTCTCTACAAAACCCAATATTTCCCCTTCGTTTGACAATTGATTCAAAATCTGTTCAGTTGATTTTATCTGTGCAGTGATAACAAAATGAATCCCAAAATAAAAATATAAAAGCATCTTGTTTTTTCCCATAAAAGTCTTAAATTTAAAATGTAATTTATAAATATTATAAATATATGGAAAATTTAGAAATGATTAAACCTGAAGCCCAAGAAATTGATTTTGAGAAAATTCAAGCAGGAAATTATGCTGAATCCTTTTTAAAATTCATGTCAAAGAAGTATCAAGAATCTTTTGATGGTAACATGAGGGGGTTAATTGAAAATGACGGCTATTTGAGCAATGATGAAATCGAACTCATTATCGAAAATCATTTTGTGCCAAAGAATGATAAAGATTCTTTATCAGAAAAACTTCAAGAATTGGCTCAGAATAAGTTTGATAATTTGGAAAAATTAGCATTCTATCCAAATTTTAAAGAGGTAATTCCCTTGCTTTCTGAGGGATTTAGTTCATTCATTGAACAAGTAAATACTCAGAGAAAGAGCCTCAATAACACTGAATTTGACCTCTCAACAAAGAAAACTAATCTCAATATTGAACACCTTGACCTATTTTTTGAGAATGCCCCCATTACTAAAAAGAGTTTAGACGGACTGATTCAAGTGCATCATAATTCCATAAATACTCAAGCCTATGTAAACCTTAAAACATATCCTATTAGTACTACACAACCTACATGGTTAGTTA
>JANPGQ010000411.1:0-2122 GCA_031423975.1 Cytophagales bacterium
AAAACACGCTAAATCATAGCGTAAACACTTTAAAAATACTTGATAATAGTTTTACCTACCAAAAACATCCCGTGCTACGGTCGCCCCTGCCCCCCTCAAAGGGGAATTACACTAATGGTAAATCCCCCTTTTAAGGGGGCAGGGGCGACCGTCGCACGGGATGTTTTTGGTGTATGAACTTGTAATAAAATAGTTATTTAAATAATGTGTCAGTTTAAAAAATCACTATTTACTAATCACTACCTTAATTTATGAATTATTTTGGAGGTTTACCCAACTATATATTTCAAAATAAAAATAGCTAACTAATTAATATTACCTTCAATAAACATTTCTCCATAAAATGAAAAATCCGTCTCCAAAACAAGATAAAAAGGCAATTCCTGCCAAAGAAATACCTGTTCAACCTATTGCCGATGGGGAAGAAAAGTCAGTGTTAGTTCCAGTTAATACGCCCATACATCCTTTCACGGTGGTTGCCATTGGTGCTTCTGCAGGAGGGCTTGAAGCCATAACACAACTGCTGCAAAATCTGTCACCAACCACAGGAATGGCGTATATTTATGTTCAGCACCTCAGCCCCGACCATAAAAGTATGCTTACGCCAATTTTATCAAAAGTCACCGACATGAAAGTGCAGGACGTTGATGATATGGAAAAAATTGAACCCGATAATTTCTACATTATTCCTTTTGATAAAGAAATTGAGGTAATAGATGGACACATAAAATTACTGCCCCGACTGAAAAATAGAACTTCTAATCTTTCCATTGATGTGCTGTTTGCTTCCTTAGCCGAAACTCATAAAGAAAATGTCATCGGGATTGTACTTTCGGGAAGTGCCAATGATGGTACACGGGGATTGAAAGAAATAAAATTGGCAGGTGGTATCACTTTTGCTCAAGATGATTCTGCCAAATTTACGAGCATGCCACATTCCGCCATTGCCGAAGGAGTAGTTGATTTTGTGCTTTCGCCCAAAGAAATTGCTACTGAATTAGGCTGGATGAGTAAGCATCCTTTGATAAAACGGAATCATGTAAAACCAACGCCCGAGGATGCCATTGATAATAATAATCCTGATTTAATGACGATTCTACAATTACTGCATAAACGAAAAAATGTTGATTTTAGTCATTACAAAATGAATACCATCAAACGGCGAATGTTGCGTAGAATGATAATTCATAAAATAAAAACGATTGACCGGTATGCACAATTACTCCTCCAAAAAAACGATGAAGTTGACATTCTTTACCAAGATTTACTGATAAATGTAACCGAATTTTTCAGAGATACCGAGGCATTTGTATTGCTCAAAAAAACAATTTTACCTCGTTTACTCAAAAGTAAAACGCAAGGCGATACCTTACGAATCTGGGTGGCGGCGTGTGCGACGGGTGAAGAAGTATATTCAATTGCGATGACGTTATTGGAAATTCAGCAAAATAAAGCCATCAATATTCCTTTTCAGATTTTTGCCTCCGACTTAAGTACCGAAGCCATTGCCATTGCCCGAAACGGGGAATATTCTATCAATCAACTAAAAAATGTTACGCCCAAACGCCTGCAACAATTTTTCACGAAGTCGAAAGACAAATACCGAATTTCTAAATCATTGCGTGATGTTTGCGTTTTTGCCGAACATAATATTTTGAGTGACCCACCATTTTCTCGCATGGATTTTATCAGTTGCCGTAATTTTCTGATTTATTTGGATACGTTAGCTCAAAAAAAAGCGATAAATACCTTTCATTATGCACTCAATGATGGTGGGTATTTGATGTTGGGCAAATCGGAAACCATTGGTACATCGGCACAACTTTTTACGATTCTCAATAAAAAAATCAAGTTTTATACTCGTAAAAAGAATTCAGGTTCGCTCAGAAATCCCGATATTACTACCCGTATTACCCAAACCGTTTTGTCGGATGTCAACATCCCAGCGAACCCTATCCCTAAAAAAATGCCCGTTTCGGCAAGTAGTAATCTTGGCAATGCTTTTGATGCCGTGTTGCTTGCTCAATACGTACCAGCCAGTGTGATTATCAATTACGATTTGGAAATACTCCAGTTTAAAGGCATTACCACGCCGTATCTTCAAAACCCATCGGGCAAAGCC
>JANPGQ010000412.1:0-5250 GCA_031423975.1 Cytophagales bacterium
GCCATCAACCGCATTGGGTGGCAGGTCATTTTGGGCGTTTGCCACAGTGCTGACCAAACTGAGTGCTACTGCTGAGTAAAGCAGTGAAAAGTTGAGTTTCTTCATTGTTGTTGTTAGGGAAAAAAAAGAATCAGGTGTTAAGGGTTTACTTAATATGACAAAAATATATTGGGGGTTTGATAAATACAAGACATAAAATATCCAGCAAGAAGATATTTTTTAGTTTATGGCAAAATAAGAATATACATAATTCAGTAATAATTGCTCCGTTTAACGGCGGGGAGCATTTGTAAGGACAACTCTATTGCAGAGTGTAGAGAGCGGAAGTGATAATCTTTGCGTAAATTTGCAGATATTTTGTAAACATTGCAAATATTTTTTATAAAATGAAATTCTTTTTGCAATATTTTCTTTGAATTTCTTTACAAACATTATCATTTGGTAATCCTTCCCTTATATTCTATCTATTTGTAACGTTACGCATTACAAATAGTAACGGTTTAAATAAAAATTATTAGTAAAAGTTTAAGGGAGAAATTATCAACTATTCAAATATAAACTATACAATTGATGAAAGTTACAGAAGCTATATTTTTACAGAGCAATACGGACTACGAAAAATGCCCGAAGCCCGATAAACCCGAATATGCCTTTATCGGAAGGTCGAATGTGGGTAAATCTTCTTTGATTAATGCCCTTGTTCAGAAAAAAAACTTGGCAAAAACATCGCAAACGCCAGGTAAAACACAATTAATTAACCATTTTCAGATTGATAAAAAATGGTATTTGGTCGATTTGCCTGGTTATGGTTATGCAAAAGTAAGCAAGACCGACCGTGAGAAGTTTGAAAAAATGATTCATGAATATTTAGAAAACCGTGAAAATCTAATCTACACCTTTGTATTGGTGGACATTCGGCACGAACCCCAGAAATTGGATATGGATTTTATGAATAACCTCGGCGAACAGGGTATTCCGTTTTGTATTGTATTTACCAAAGCTGATAAACTATCACAAACTGCTGTGAATAAAAGTTTGGAGGTTTATCAAGCAAAAATGCTGGAATCGTGGGAGGAAATGCCACAATTTTTCGTAACCTCTTCCGTTAATGGGAGCGGTCGGGACGAAATATTGGCGACTATTGATTCTTTGAATAAGGAATTTTAATAAAGCTATCGGCTTTCAGCGTTTAGCTTTATCCTTTTTTTCAAATGACAAACCACATTTTAGAATTAAAGCATTATTTTTGTAAAAATATTAATAAAAACAATGGAATTATTAAAAGAAGTAGCGAATATCTCGGGACAGAGTGGTTTATATAGAATTTTAAAACCTACTCGCACGGGTGTAATCGTAGAGAGTTTGGACGGCAAGAAGGCTCGTTCGGTTGTGGGAGCAAATGCTCGAGTATCTGTTTTGAAAGATATTTCAGTATACATGGCTAACCATCAAGACAATTCAATTCCGTTGGGAGATATTTTCTTGGCAATCCGTGAAAAACATGGTGAAAAGGTAGAGATGAACGTAAAGAATTCAACAGATGCAGATTTGTTTGATTTTTTGGATACCGTTGCCCCAGATTTTGACCGTGAGAAAGTATTCGCCTCAGACGTGAAAAAGATGATTAATTGGTATAATATTCTTTCAGCCAATATGCCAGAAGTTTTTGAGCCAGTGGCAGAGGAGTCTGAAATAACTAATAATGAATAATTGATAGTTAATAGTTTAAGATTTGCATTGATAAAAGTTCTGCGAAATACTAATTTTGCAGAATTCTTTATTTTATCCATTTAGTATTTCAAAATATGAACTTACAAATTGACTCAACGACTGAAAAATCTGAAATTTTTAGTCAAATTGCCTCTGAACTTACCGCCTTGGGCTTTAAGATTGATAAACAAGATGAAACTCGCCCTTGGGGTGGTTTTTTTGTTTTGGACGAAAGCCAAGCACCTGCTTTTGCCGCTCGATATTTTCCACAATTGGAAATGTCTGAAATTCAGATAACTAATAAATTATCGCCTAAAATTTTGGTCGTTGCTCCGCACAAAAGGTTGTCGTGGCAATATCATTTTCGCCGTGCCGAAATCTGGAAAGTTATCGCAGGGACAACGGTGGGCGTGAAAATTAGTGATACCGATGAACAATCCGAGGAGATAAAGGTCTTAGAATCAGGTAGTTTTATTCAAATGGATACGGGCGAAAGACATCGTTTGATTGGCTTGGATGGCTGGGGTGTAGTAGCCGAAATTTGGCAACATACAGACCCAGAAAACCCTTCAGATGAAGACGATATTGTAAGATTACAGGATGATTTTGGAAGATAAAATATATGTCAAAAACAAAAATAGTATCAGAGTCATTGACCACGATGACCGAAATGATTTTCCCAAATGATACCAATACTTTGGGCAACTTGATGGGCGGAAACCTTATGCGTCTGATGGACGTGGTAGGGGCAATATGTGCCCAAAAACACTCCAATCGCATTGTAGTAACGGCTTCGGTGGATAATGTTTCCTTCAAGGAATCCATTCCATTGGGTAGTGTGGTTACCTTGCAAGCTAAGGTAACTCGTGCTTTTAGTTCATCAATGGAGGTAGTAATTGATGTATGGGCAGAGAATATTCCCGCCCAAGAGCGAGTATCAACTAATAAGGCATTTTTTACCTTCGTGGCGGTTGACCAAAGCGGTCGTCCTATTGATGTGCCACAGGCGATTGCGGAAACCGAAGAGGAAAAAGAACTCTACAACGGTGCATTACGTCGCCGTCAATTACGTTTGGTTTTGGCGGGAAGAATGAAGGCTTCGGAGGCGGTAGAGTTGAGGAGTTTATTTGAGTAAAATTAGGGGTTAGGAGTTAGTGAAATTTACGACTTTGTTGGAGTTTTCTCCAACAAATCGGACATTAAATAAGCCCTTTGGAACGCTTCCAAAGGGCTTTTTGACTTTGTGGGGATTTTCTCCAACAAGGGGAAATATATTGCGGTATCAGTGCATATATCCCGCCGTATCGCTTTGCTTTTCTAAATCAAATAAATCGTTAATTACTTCTACCAGTTGGTCGGCATCACCACGTTTACAGGCGGCTTTTAGATTCAGAACTGGTGATTTCATAATTTTCTGAACAATCGACATTGTTATTTTTTCAATTTTTTCTGACTCTTCTGGTGAAAGATTTTTCAGGTGACGAGCCACTTCTTCTTTCCTGATTTGCTCCAAAGCATTTTTCAACTTATTTATCGTGGGCGAAACCACCATTTCTCTCGACCAATCATTAAATCCTAAAATGGCTTCCTCAATCACTCGCTCTACGTGTGGAATGGCTGTCAAACGGATTCGCAAGGCTTCGTCTGCCCGCACACGAAGCGTGTCAATGTTATAGACCAATACTCCTGCAATGTCTTCTACATCATCAGCCACACTACGAGGTACTGACAAATCTATAAAATATTTGAAAGAAAGAACTCCTATTTTATCCATTAATTCTTTGGTAATCAATGGTTTATCAATCATTACCGAAGAAATAATCACATCGGCTCTTTTTAATTCTTCTTCTAAATTTTCAAAATCTGCTATTCTAAAAGCACGTCCCGAAGCCATTTTTTCTGCTTTTTCACGGCTACGATTCATGACGGTTATTTCTGCAAATTCTTTGTCGGCAATATTATCACAAACGTCCGCTCCAATTTCTCCCAAACCCAAGATTAATACTTTTGGCTGATTGATATTTTGGGTTAACTCTTCGGTGAGGGCAACGGCTGCGTAAGACGTTGAAGCAGCTCCGTCACGGAAAGAGGTTTCTTGAGCTACTCGCTTGTTGGCAAAGAAAATAGTGTGCATCAAACGGTGCAAGAATGGTCCTGCCAAGTTCAAATCTGCCGCAATTTGGTAAGAATGCTTTACTTGATTAGGAATTTGTAAATCGCCAATTACCGTTGAATGTAAGCCCGTGGCTACTTCAAAAAGGTGTTTTAGAGCATCTGCCTGAAAATCAAATTGTTGGAAATGTACAAAATATGACTCAGTGTCAATGATACCTTTCTGCACCAAAAGGGTTTTGATAATTTGCTGATTAAGATTCTGAGTTGATGTGTAATAAACCTCGGTACGATTGCAGGTAGAAACCACCAAAATCTCTTGAATATTGAATAAATCTCTAATTTTTAGGGAAAAATCTTTAACCTCGGCTTCGGTCAGAGCCACCTGTTCACGTACTGCCAAAGGTGCAGATTTGTGAGAAAGACTAAATGCTTTGAATATATTTTCCATGATGTTGTACAATGCCGATTCAAATTAACGAATTAGATGCTAAATAATTCAGATAATTGCTTGAAATCTAACCGATTATCTACTTAATGGTATTAAATTCCGTTTGAACGGTTTCGGGCTACAAAATTACAATACGATTAATCATTATGGATGGTTGCTTAAGGTAAATTTTAGAGGATTTGATAATTTAGAATGATTTTAAATAAATGATTTGCAGAGTATAATATTCTTAGTAAAATACAATTTGGGTAATACGCAACTGTACCAAATTATATTTGTCAAATCATCTATAGCGAGGGAATTAATTCCCTCGCTATAGATGATTTGACGAGTTTGCTTATTACTTACAACTTATTATAAAAAGCCAAACAACATTCTAAAACTTCAAATTCACCCCCACTAATACATTTGTACCTGCCTGTGGATAATAGAAATTTTCGGTAACTATTTGTTTTTCAGAAATATAGCTATATGAATATCCATTAGATTCGTATAAAGTATTGAAAATATTATTCACTAAAAAACTAAAACTAACCTCTTTTAAAATATTTCCTTTTATTAAGCACAATTGATGCTTGAATTCAATAACTTTAATAGTACTTTCTTTATTCTTCATTAAAAATTGAAGGAAATAAGATAACTGCACCAATATGAATTCACCTAGTTGAATTTCAGATTAGAAGTAGTCTTTTAATAGAATCAGATTCTATAATGGATAGCCATTTGTTTTCATCCATTCATCGTTGTAGAACTTACTCAAATATTTAGCGCCATTATCTGGAATAATGGTTACTATGCAAGCGGGTTTCGTCAATGTTTTTGCTAATTCTATAGCTGCCCAAACATTGGCACCACCTGTTCCGCCGCATCCGGCTGCTGTTGAAGCTTGTCTTAAACCGCCCATAGATTTTGAAAGCTCTGCGCGTGACACCTTGCCATCGCCATCCGCATCCATAGCAAGATATTCACTAAGGCTA
>JANPGQ010000413.1:0-9409 GCA_031423975.1 Cytophagales bacterium
AGTAAAAATTTTAATTCTTCTTATAAAAAAACGCTCACAAAATCCGCCTCTCCCCTACTCTATTGGCAGACAAATTTGTTGGAAAAAGACAGCACCGTTTACTACGTCAGGACACAGCTTTTGGGTGATAAAACTTGGGTAGAATCTTCGTTTATGTATGTCAAAAATGCGTCAGAAGGTTTTGCTCAATATACGATTCCCCAACTCGTAAAAACTACAACCAACAATCAAATTTTATTGAACGAAAAGGGCTGGTTTTTCTCAGAAAATACGATTAACATTTCGGCACAAATTCATGGGGGAAATACGCCTGTTCCCAGACCTATCAGAGCAACTACCGTTATTTTGAATGACAAAGTTCTCTTGGGTGATGGCGTGTGTTATCCTTGGAACAATTTCAATGTCCTTACCTTCAATCGTGCCTTGCGTCCGTACTCGGTTTTGCCTTCGTTGGTATGTGGATATACGCCTTATTCGGTCAATTATCTCGACCCAACCAATACAGATTTTGAAGAATATCTCAACGCCACGCCCTCTGGAAATTACGTAGCTATGTGGAATTCAAGTTATGCAGATTTTGCGGGCATGACACCCCAAAACAAGCAACGATTTGCAGAAATTGGAGCGGATGTCTCTAAAATTCAACAACTAACGAATGGCTCACCTTTTTTTATCATTGGTAGAAAAGGAGCGAAAAAAGCTCTTTTGGAAATGTATCCAAACTTTGATAGAGACCCTGAAACTCAGATTTTGAATGTTGATAATCTTGAAATCAAAGACAGTTTTAATGAAGGACAAATCACTTCACCATTGATTGGTCCAGCGAGCGAATGGAGTGATATTTCTCTGAAAATTAATAAATCTGACCTGAAAAATCAATCGTTTTTTTATGAAATTGTTGGTATAAATCAGCGGGGCGATGAAGAAGTTTTACAGAAAAATATTACGCTAAACTCTATTAAAATTAGCCCTATTGATGCTACAAAACACCCTTTTTTGAAGTTAAAGCTAACCCTAAAAACCGAAGAATTCTTTGGAAAAGCACCTCAATTATCTTCGTGGATTGTAACGTACAAAGGCGTTCCCGAGGGTGTGGTTGATGTGGCTCAATCTTCCAAAATCACGGACAAACAGGAATATGAAGACTTTATGGCAAGCGTTTGGTTTAAGAATATTTCAGATAAAAATTTCAAAGATTCCATCACCGTTCGACAGGTTTTAACGAATAGAATTTTTAATAAAAATAGCCTTAAATTATTCAAAATCAAGCCTTTAAGTGCGAATGATTCTGTAAAAATCAGTATTCCTATTCAAACAGCAGGTTGGGCAGGAGAAAATACTTTAAGCCTATTTTTCAATCCCGAAATCCAGCCCGAACAAATTTATACGAACAATTCTATTGATTATATTTTCAACGTAAATCCTGATAAAATTAACCCGATTTTATCGGTAAAATTTGATGGTCGTCAGATACAAAATAATGAAGTAATTTCAGCAAAACCAATGATTGAAATTAGCCTAAAAGATGAGAATTTATTTCGCATCAAAACTGATACTTTGGGGATGGATTTATGGTTAAAATCTTGTAGAAAATGTACTTTTAAACGGCTATATTTCAGTAATCCAGAATTGACTTGGCAAGCCGATAAAATTTCTAATAACTTCATTATCAATTATTTACCAAAGAATCTACCCGAAGATACGCTTACGCTACAGGTACAAGGGCGAGACGTGTCGGGCAATTTGTCAGGCTCGCAGCCCTACACCATTTCGTTCATCATCACTAAGAAACAAGACTTGAAATCTTGGGTGGTTTATCCAAATCCTTTTAATGCTTTCACTAAGTTTTCGTTTACGCTCACAGGCTCAGAAATTCCCGAAGAATTTAGCCTTGAAATCTTTGATGTGCAAGGGCAAATTTTGAAAACCATTAGCCAACAAAAACAGCCTCTACACATCGGAATCAATGAAATTATTTGGGAAGGCACAGATAATTGGGGCTTAAATCTACCCGATGGAACGTACTTTTATCGTATCATTTTGCGGCATAAAAGTAACGGTTTTTCGTTTGAAAATGCTGGGAAATTGGTTATTTTCAGATGATATTCGTACTACTAAACGTACTTCAATCCCCACTCTGCCATAGCGTTTAAAATTGGCTCCATTTCTTTGCCGCTTTCACTCAATCTATATTCTACATACGGCGGCACTACGGGCAAAGATTTGCGGATAATGAGATTATCCTGTTCCAATTCTTTCAAATGTTGAATCAACATTTTTTCGGTAATAGCAGGAATCGAACGTCTAATTTCGCTATATCGCATCTTATCATTATTACTTAAACTCCACAGTATCAAGGGTTTCCATCGCCCGCCTATTTTTCCGAGTGTATGTGAAACAGGACATTGATTGATGACCGTTTGCTTATTTATTTGATTGGTTGAGTTTTCTTTTATCATCTTTATTTATACATACTTTTAGGTAGGTACTGTTTTTATTGAAAGTACAAATATACCTTTGTGTCATCAATTAAACAAACAAGAAAATGAAATATGTATTAACTGGCTCAATTGGCAATATTAGCAAGCCAATCGCCCAAAATTTGATTAAAGCAGGCCATGAAGTATCCATTATAACTTCCCATTCAAAAAATGTAGATGCCATCGAACAGTTAGGGGCAAAAGTTCTTGTGGGCTCAGTTGAAGATGTAGCATTTTTAACTACGGCTTTTGCGGGAGCAGATGTTGTCTATTTGATGATTCCGCCGAAGTGGGATGTAAAAGACTGGTACACCTATCAGCAAGAAGTTTCAGAAAATTATGTGTCTGCTATTCAAGCTAATCACCTCAAAAAAGTAATGGTTTTGAGTAGCATTGGAGCACATTTAGGCAGAGGAGCAGGACCGATTGATGGACTGGCGTATTTAGAATCAAAACTTAATGAACTATCTGACATTCAAGCAGTTTACCTAAGACCAAGCTATTTTTATTACAACTTTTTCAGCATGATTTCACTCATCAAAAACATGGGAATTATGGGTAGTAATATGCCAGCCGACCATAATTTGGTTTTGACTCATACTACCGATATTGCCGACATTGCCAGTGATTATTTATTAGCCGATAAATTTAGTGGTAAAGAGATTTTGTACATTTCAAGCGATACAAAAACACTTGCCGAAGTTACCTCTGCGATTGGAAAAAGCATTGGAAAACCTGATTTGGCTTGGGTTCAGTTTACCGATGAACAATCACTAAACGGTGCTATTCAGGCTGGTCTTCCGCCAACCATTGCAGAAGGCTATACCACGATGGGTGCTGCCATCACAAGTCAAGAATTAGAAGCCGATTATTGGAAAAATAAAGAAAAAGTAGCCCCTGGCAAGGTAAAATTGGAGGATTTTGTACATGAATTTGCAGGAGCTTTTACTCATTCGTAATCTGCAAAATAAAATTCTATTCAGCGAAATATTAATAGCAAATGCGTTAAATAAGTAGGAGAATTGCACTGACTCTTACTTATTTTTCACCTTTCTCAATGCACATAGCCATATTCCATCGCTATTTTCAAGAGACTTACTACATTTTTGACTTCAAATTTAGAGAGTAAATTACTGCGATGTGTTTCTACTGTTTTCTCGCTAATGAATAATTCTGCTGCCATTTGTCGGGTGGTTTTTCCTTTGGCAATCAGGTCTAATACTTCTTTTTCTCGGCGAGTAAAACGTAGGTCGTAAAGGCTTCTTTCTTGTTGTTTTT
This sequence comes from Cytophagales bacterium, assembly GCA_031423975.1. Classification (GTDB taxonomy): domain Bacteria; phylum Bacteroidota; class Bacteroidia; order Cytophagales; family Spirosomataceae; genus Arcicella. The sequence continues at coordinate 3,759 of JANPGQ010000413.1, forward strand.
GGCGGTTCAATCCTTTCATAATAATTTCCATCACCTCATTACTTTGGTAGTTTTTACCATCATAAACCATTCTGATTGCTTTCAGAAGCTCTTCTGCTCCTGTATTTTTAAGAATATATCCCAAAGCTCCATTTTTAATCATCCGTATAATGAAACTTTCATCATTATACATCGACATCGCCAAAACCTTTGCCAAGGGGTGATATTCAGTGATATATTTGCAAATATCCAAGCCACTGTCTTCGCCCAAATTGATGTCCAACAAAACAACATCTATGATATTGCTTTGTAAAAATTGCTTAACTTGTATCGCTTTCTGACATTCACCAATCACTTCAAAATCGGGTTCATGCAATAATAAAGAGGCAATTCCTGCCGTAAAAATTTTGTGGTCATCCACTAACAATATTCTTATCATCTTCTGATTAGATTTTTAGTAAAACTAAATAAACTTATGAATAATTTCATATTAAAAATTAGAATAATATTAATATTTTCGATTGCCTTCAATGTAAATGCTCAAAAAAAAGAACAATACCCTGATGTTGATAAATTGTATAGCAAAGCTCAATTAGAAAGTCTCATTCAGAAGTACCAGTCTAAGCATGATACCCTTGGGCTGGCTTATACGTATTGGGCGTATGCCAAAAATGACGAAAAATCAAAAGATTCGAAGTCTTCATTGTTGGTGAATTTTCGTAAAAGTATGGAATGTTTCGGGGTGATGAAAGATTCAGCACATTACTATGATATGCGGGGTGGCTTGGGTTCTTATTTTATGGATAGGGCTTTTATCAAACAGTATGCTCAAGAATATATTTTGGGAGCAGTAAATTATTTTCAAAAACATAATATGCCTAAAAGTGAAATTGGGCATCTAATTAATTTGGCAAATATTCACATTCATAATGATGATTTTATTACTGCTAAACCGATGCTTTTGCGGGCAGAGCAATTGAATGAGCAAGTAAAAAGTGAAGATTTTGAGGGCAGAATTCATCAATCCTATTCAGACTTTTATGCTCGCCAAAAGAATTTTTCCGAAGCATTACTTCATGCACAAAAAGCCTTTATAATAGCTGAAAAGCTGAATATCTATTGGTTACAAGCCGTTTGCCCCTACATTGAAGCAAAATGTTATCATGGATTGGGGAAAGAGAAAGAAAGATTTGAGGCATTACTGATTTCGCTAAAAGTGGTAGAAGGAAATGAGAATCTCATACAAATGAAAAAAGTAGTCTATGACGATTTGCAGAATTATTATTATGGTAAAAATGATTTCAAAAAGGCTTGTGATTATGCTATTAAGGCGCAAAATACCTTGGAAAATATATATTATTCAAAAATAGAAGGAGATATTCGCTCTTTTAGTGAGTATAATTTATTGGAAAAACAGCGAATGGTGGTGGCTAAAATTGCCCTCGAAAAAAAATTATCTGATATTGAATTAGACAAACTCCGTATAAGGCAACAAATGGTGGTGGGCGTTTTGATATTGGTATTATTGATTTTGGGATTATTAGTATATGCCTTTTTAAACCGCCGTAGAATAGGAAATCTTGAAGCCCTTGAAGTGCGTAAAAACCTGCATATTGAAACCCTAAATGCCCTCATCAACGGGCAGGAGTTGGAAAGAACAAGAATTTCGCAAGAATTGCATGATGGCTTAGGCACGATGCTTTCCAGTATGAAGTTTTTGATGGGAAAAGGAACAACCCAAGAAAGTATTATGCAGATGATTGATGAAGCCTGTTCGGAAATTAGGAATATTTCGGGAAATTTACAGCCCAATACCCTTGCTAAATTTGGACTAATCAGGGCATTACAAGATTTGGTTTATAAACAGAACTCGCAAGTTCCCACCATTATTTTTCAACATTTTGGCGGAATTATTGACATAGACATGAATAAAAACTTGATGATTTACCGTATCATTCAAGAGTTACTCACCAATTCTCTCAAACACGCCGAAGCCACAGAAATATTAATTCAAATGGTTTATTCGCATGATTCTATCACCATAACGGTTGAAGATGATGGCGTGGGATTTGAAGAAAAAAACATCAAAACCGATAATAATGGCTGGAATAATATTAGGTCGAGGGTGAGTTATTTACAAGGTACACTTAATCTTTATTCTGATATTGAATCAGGAACATCCGTTACCGTTTTGATTCCCATAAAGTAGCCTTCATATAATGCTCTGATTATTAGCTCAAAAGCTCAAACAACTAAAATGTTTGAGCTTTATTTTTTATCAATAATTTGATACAAGGGTAAACCCTGAGTTTAAAAATTCAGTATTTACCCTTGTTGTAAAAATATAATTTTTTCTCAAATTTGTCATATCAATAAAAATCAGAACTAATATTATTCACTATTCTTCTATATTACTCTTTATTCCTTACCGTTAAATTCTCTCCTTTCAAGAATATTGTGCTGGCAATTTTATTTAAGACCTTCATGTACTACTACCAATTCATATTTTAGTACCGTTTTAATTTACTGTAATCATACCCAAAACGAATCATTTTATTTTTCATATATCCAAAACAATTAAACATTTTCAATCATGAAATTTTCATTTTTCAATGCAAATCAATTAAGATTAGCCAGTGCTTGTATGGCTCTCTTAGCAACCTCATTTTTAACCAGTTGCAGCGATACTGTTGAGCCAGCAGCTATTGATTCAAATTCTGTTAAACCAAGTGCCGAAAGAACAATGGGCGTATTTGGGAATGGCGTAAATCTTCAACCTTCTTATTACAATGGAGGAAATTGTGATTTAGGCTGGAATCTAATGAATCAGAACGGCAATATCAAAACGGTAAGAATAGAAGTTGAACCAGGACAAGAAACTAATGCAAAAAGATGGATTTCGGAAGCAAAAGCCAACGGAAAAACCGTCATTGTTACTTACCACAAATCGTCAGTATTAGGTTCTAACTCAACATCAGAATTAAATAATGCGGCTACTTGGTGGAAAAATAATTATAATTCATTGGGTGGTGGTTTTACCATTAATTTGATGAACGAATGGGGCGACCATACTATTACTTCAAATGCTTATGCCAGTGCTTATAACACAGCCATCAGTACGGTAAGGTCAGTTTATAGTGGCAAAATAATTATTGATATTCCAGGTTGGGGACAAGAAACCCGTACTGCCGCAGAAGCGGTAAAGGGAACAAACGGAACAAAAATTAACGATGCGAATATCATATTATCGGCTCATATTTATCCTGGTGCATACAATCAAGGCAGAAGTCGGTATATGATTAATGCTGATTTGGATGAACTGGCGGGTGCTGGTAGGTCGTGCATTTTGGGCGAATTTGGAAATTCTGGTGGCTCTGGTGCCAACTGGTCTGGTTTAGTTGATTATGCCAAAAGCAAAGGTTGGACAGTGCTTGCATGGGCGTGGGCAGGCGACGGAGGCTCAATGAATATGATTTCACCTCAATTCCAAGCCTACACTTCGGGTAGTCCAAAAACTTATACTAAGTCTTCTTATTTTAGTACGGTTTATGGTAAGCTATAATTTAGAAAAATAAACTCAATAAGGGCTGAAGGTTTTGATTCTCATTTTTGTAATCAAAACTTTTAACCCTTATTCGCTTTTTAAGTTGAATAGCTATTTTTAATATCTTTGTGAAGCATCTATTTTGAGAAATAAAAGTACGGAGCAATCGTTGGAGAATGATTGGAAGTGATTATTTTGCATTAAAAACAAAAATATGATTCTATCCGTTGATATTTATAGCCGTAATACATGGTGGAAAATTGCCTTTCTGGGCTTCTGTCTCTTGATTGGGGCATTTTCACTCTATTTTACCGATAAATTAGTAACAAAATTGGAAGAAAGGGAAAAGCAACAAATTGAACTCTACGCCGAGTCTATCCGCTACACCATGACCAGCGACCTCAACAAAGATGTTGATTTTTTCTTTGAAAAATTTAAGCAAACCAATGAAAATATTACCATTCCAGTGATACAAAAGGATGGGTCAGGTTACTTAATTTCTAATAACATCGAGATTCCCAAAGGACTTTCATCCGATGAAACTCAAGTATTTTTACAGAAGAAATTAGTTGAGATTTTGAAGGATGATAATCCACCCATTGAGATGGATATGGAGTTTCATAAAGAATACATTTATTACGGTAACTCTCAGTTACTCAACATCTTACGATACTATCCTCTCTTTCAGCTCATTGTAGTTTTGGTGTTTGGTTTGGCGGCTTTTCTGTTCTTTGATGCTTCTCGGAAATCAGAGCAAAATCGGGTATGGGTGGGTTTAGCTAAGGAAACTGCCCATCAGTTGGGAACACCTCTTTCGTCCTTAACGGCGTGGGTGGAATACTTCAAAACTGACCCCAACATTGATGGTGAAATTGTGAAGGAATTAGAAAAAGATGTACAACGTTTGGACGTTATCACGACTCGCTTCTCCAACATCGGTTCAGTACCTGTTTTGAAGGACGAAGACATTGTAGAGACTATCGAAACGTTTATGTCGTACCTCCAAAAACGAATTTCTACCAAAGTTTCTTTTAGCTTAGATAATCAATTAGAAGCCACTAAAACCCTGAAAATCAACCGTTATTTATTTGAATGGGTCATTGAAAACATCTGCAAAAATGCCGTCGATGCGATGGAAGGCGTAGGGGCTTTGAAGGTGGTTTTGAAGGAACTGAAAAATAACCAAATTGCCATTGACATTTCAGACACTGGCAAGGGCATTGCCAAAAAGAATTTGAGTAAAGTTTTCAATCCAGGATTCAGTACCAAAAAGCGTGGTTGGGGTTTGGGGCTAACCTTGGCAAAAAGAATCATCGAAAATTATCATAATGGCAAGCTGATTGTAAAAAATTCGGAGGTGAATAAAGGAACTACTTTTCGGATTTTGTTGGAGGGGTGAAAGCTCGTTTAAATTATACTTTATCCTACCAACAACCTTTCATTTAATGAGCATCAGGCGCAACGAACCCGACAAAGACATAATAACAAAACAATGCCCAAAAAGAAAAATATATTTGTCATAATTGGAAGTGCCAGTTCAAATTCATCAAATTTGAAACTTGTAGAAAAAATTGGAAATTTGACTGAGCATATATTTAACCTGACAATATTCAATGAATTAAAATCTCTACCGCATTTCGACCCCGAACTTTCATCGCACAATCCTCCAGAACAAATAATTGAATTTAGAAATAGCATCCACCAAGCAGACGGCATAATTATTTGTACACCAGAATACGTGTTTAGTATTCCGAGTGGGCTAAAAAATGCCATAGAATGGTGTATTGCAACAACCGTATTTTCTGACAAACCTTGCGGACTCATAACGGCTTCGGCAGGTGGTGAAAAAGGACACGAAGAATTACAACTAATTATGAAAACAGCAATGGCAAAATTCATTAACGAAACAACCTTGCTGATTCAGGGAGTTAAAGGAAAACTTGATGAGCAAGGAGACATTATTGATATTCAAACAATAGAAAAACTTAACAAATTCATAACTCAATTTGACCAACTGATAAGACCATGATATTTATGAGGTAACTCATTTAAACCATTGAAGGACAAGAAAAAAAATTTGACGAATTTGAAAAAATATCGGGTGAAAAAATTTCCCCGATTAATAAGC
>JANPGQ010000414.1:0-27495 GCA_031423975.1 Cytophagales bacterium
GCAAAAAATTCACGAGCTACATAATATCCTACTCTTTTTTGAATACTCACACCCGAAGCAGGATCTTTGGAATAATCGTAATTATTTCCGCCTCTTTTAGTCAAAACTGCAATTACGCCTGTAGCTGCTCTTGAACCAAAAATGGCAGCATCTGCTCCTTTCAAAATGTCAATATTATCTACATCACAAGGGTTAATTGAACTGAGGGCGTCCGCTTCAACGGGCATTCCATCTAATAGATAAAGCGGCTCATTACTTCCTGTTAGGCTCGTAACTCCTCTAATCAATACCGAATAACCACCACTTCCATTAGGAGATACTTGAACTCCCGCTACTCTACCTTGAATCATTTGAAATATACTCGTGGCTCCTCCGCAAAGGATTTGGTCAACTTTAATAGTATTACTGGCTCTACCATAAATTTTTCGGGCATCAGGTTCTTCAATTTTTTTAGCTTTTACCACTACTTCATTCAATAATTGAACATCTCGACTGAGTTTTAATTTCTTTTCTAACTCTACGGCGTCATTGGCTTTCTTTAGAAAATCAGCTAAATCTTTGGAATCAAATTCCATCGGATTATAGGGGATTTTTACGATTTTCACCTTTGGTGAATGCTTTTGCCCATCAATGGTAACATCCAAATTTTTGCTGCCACCCTTCTTAATACCTTGCATAAATACTTGTGTGCTATCGTTGAAATCCAAACCATAGAAGCCATATCGTCCCAATGAATCAGTAATACCCATCTGAAACTGAGGGTTTAAGTTTCCGTTTTTCAACATCATCGTCAAAGTTACATTTTCAGCAATTTTTCCGTTCGGTCTAATGGCTTTACCCGTTACAGACAAACCTGTTTCTAAGAAATTATCCATTTTCGGAAATTTATCCGCCATTAAATCTCGCCACGCAAATCTTCTCCAACCTTGGGTCATCATCAAAATATCCAAATGACGAGCCGCATCAGTATTTTCGTTACTGAAATAATATGCGGGTTGCTCTATGTTGCCCCGTAAGGTTGAATAAAACTCACCACTGTTCAGGTTACTGACATCAGAACTCAGCAATAAATAAGTCAGTAAATTTTCTTGGTTTGGTTCTGCTAAAACTTGGCTTCCATCGGTCACCGCTATCGAAAAATTTCCCGCCACGGGTTTTCCTTCTGCGTCGGTAGCTTCCAAATTTACCGTAACTTTTTCACGAGTTTTATAAGTCGTTTTATCAGAAGAAACCTTCAAATTCAAATGTTTATTTTGATTACTAAAAACCAAACGTTCGCAACGGGGTTCACCTTGGGCATCAATTAGCGTAATTTGAATGATACCATCATCAGGAATTTTATTCTTGGGAATTGACACACTAAACGCTTTTTGAGCCTCCGTTCCTTTTGCCATAAAAACTAATTGTCCTCTTTGGTGAGCTACTACAACTAATTCTGTTGCTTTATCGGCAGGTTTTGGGGAATTATTAGAGATATAAACTTTAATTTTTTCTTTGTTTGATAAATTATCAACTGCCATCGAAAAGCCTTTTTCATAAGCATTTGGTAAATTAAACGAACGATATTTGCCGTCGCTTTGCTTGACGAAAGCGGTATAGGTTTTTTGGGCTTCGGGTGTGTAATTGAAAACGCCCATACCTAAATGTTCCGACTGAAAAGCCACCACTGTATCTTTACCACTATCCAACACAAAGCCTTGAATATCAACACCTTTTCCTAAAAAACTTAGAGCTTTAAACCCAATTCGAGATTCTAATCCAAGAACGGAATTACCACCTTCTGGAAAGAACTGGACATCGGCAGCTTGGGTCAATTTGGCTACTTTATCATCCGTCAAACGGCTTTTATTTTTGCCTTGCCAAATTTTGAAATCTTGATTAAAAAAGTGTTCATCCGAGAAGTTTTTCATGTAATTGGTATATGCCCTAATGTGATACATGCCCTCTTCAAGTGAGTCGGGCAGGACGATGTCTCCGTGCGTAGAACCATCACATTTCAATACCCGATTTGCAATTATTTTGCCCGTAGTTTCATTGACTAAATCCACATAAACAACCCGACTAACCGAATCAATGCCGTGTTGAATTCCATCAAAAAGATAGCCTTTAAACCACATCGTTTCACCTGCCAAATAAAAAGGTTTGTCGAAATGCAAATACAATTTTTCTTGAGGAGTGTTTTGCCGATATTTTTCCAGTTGCAAAAGGATTTTTTCAGTGAGAGATTTGCCTTCGTCTGTAAATGTGAAAGCAGTAGAAATGAACAAAATGATGCCTGTGAAAGCGTAGTAAAGTTTACGAGTCATTTGAGGTAGATTTGGGATTAACTGTTAGAGTTATTTTTTTTCAAAGTTTCCCTCAAATAACGACAAACGCAAGGTTTTTATGATAAATGGCTTAAAATAAATACAAAAAGCCTCTGAAAATCAATTTCAGAGGCTTTTTGTTTCGATGTGGTCGGCGTTCCGATTCGATTATCGTTTTTCGGTGTTCGGTTTTTTACCCATATTAGTTGTTCGGTTTTCGATGTTTGATATTCGCATTTCTACCGAACATCAAAGCACAAACATCGAATCGGAACGCCGACCGCATCGACATCTACAATCCAGTCATATCAAAAGTATCCATGAATGCAGTAGTGAAATTTCCTGACTTAAAGATTTCATCATCCATTAATCTGATGTGGAATGGAATAGTGGTTTTGATACCCTCAATCACAAACTCTTGCAAGGCACGTTTCATACGCAAAAGAACTTCCTCACGGCTTTGTCCAGACACAATAACTTTCGCAATCATCGAATCATAATTTGGTGGAATAGTATAACCCGAATAAACGTGGCTATCAATCCGAACCCCATGACCACCTGGCAGGTGCAAGTTAGTGATTTTCCCTGGCGATGGACGGAATCCATGTGCTGGGTCTTCGGCATTGATTCTACATTCCAAAGCGAATAATTTTGGAAAATAGTTTTCTCCCGAAATTGGAATTCCCGCCGCTACTTTTATTTGTTCTTTGATTAAATCAAAATCTGTAACTTCCTCAGTGATAGGGTGTTCTACTTGAATACGAGTATTCATTTCCATAAAATAGAAGTCACCATGTTTGTCCAAAAGAAATTCTATCGTTCCCGCACCCTCGTATTTGATGGCGGCTGCACCTTTCACGGCTGCCTCACCCATACGCTGACGCAATTCGGGCGTGAGTGCTGGCGAAGGCGTTTCTTCACACAATTTCTGGTGACGACGTTGAATAGAACAATCACGTTCAGATAAATGGCAAACTGTTCCGTATTGGTCGCCCACAATCTGGATTTCGATATGGCGAGGTTCTTCCACGTACTTTTCCATGTACAAACCATCGTTCCCGAAAGCCGCTGCTGACTCCATTTTGGCATCATCCCAAAGTTTTTCAAATTCGTCTTCATGGCGAATAATACGCATCCCACGTCCACCACCACCAGCCGTGGCCTTGATGATAACGGGGTAAACGATGCCTTTGGCTAATTCTTTGGCTTCTTCAACGGTATCAATCAAACCTTCCGAACCAGGAATCACGGGAACACCCGAATTTTTCATGGTTGCTTTGGCAGTTGCTTTGTCGCCCATCGAATTGATTTGGTCGGCACTTGCTCCGATAAATTTGATGCCATATTCAGCACAAATTCTTGAGAATTCAGCATTTTCTGACAAAAAACCATACCCAGGGTGAATAGCATCCGCTCCTGTAACTTCCGCTGCCGAGATGATGGCAGGAATATTTAAGTATGATTGTCGGCTTGGCGGAGGTCCAATACAAACGGCTTCATCCGCAAATTTTACGTGGAGACTTTCACGGTCGGCAGTTGAGTAAACCGCTACCGTTTTAATGCCCATTTCTCGGCACGTCCTAATGATTCGCAAAGCGATTTCACCACGATTGGCAATGAGTATTTTTTTAAACATCTTATCAATTGACAATTAACAATTGATAATTGATAATTGAGTAATTCTCATTCAATAGATTTTACGTTATAGAAAATGTAAAATTTATTACGGAGAAAAAAGTCAATTATCAATTATCAATTATCAATTAAATTATTGTTCTACAACAAAAAGAGGTTGGTCAAATTCTACTGGCGTGGCATTTTCCACCAACACCTCCACAATTCTGCCCGAAATTTCTGATTCTATTTCGTTAAAAAGTTTCATAGCTTCGATGATACAAACGGTTTGTCCAACGGTAACATCCCCACCGACCTCAGTGAATAAAGGCTTATCTGGACCCGCTGAACGATAAAACGTTCCAATCATGGGAGATTTAATCGTAACTCGGTTCGAGGCAGCAGTCGCTACTACGGGGGCAGCTGCAACAGCCGCAGGAGCAGCTTGGGCAACGGGAGCAACCGCTACTGGTGCAGGAGCAGCAGCCGCAAAAACTTGCTGAACCGCAGGGGCTGCACCAAATCTTTTTACCGATAATTTTAATTCAGAGGTTTCGATACTTACCTCATCAAGATTTGACTGTGCAATAAAGTCAAGTAATTTTTGAATTTCTTTGTTTTCCATTTTAGGGGATTGTTATGGAGTGTTATTTTACTCTTTCTACATACTCATAAGTGCGAGTATCTACTTTGATTTTTTCGTCTGTTTGGATGAATAAGGGAACGGTGATTGTTGCACCAGTTTCCACTGTTGCGGGTTTTTTAGGAGCGTTTGCGGTATCACCTTTAATGCCGTGTTCGGTGTATGTTACCACCAATTCCACAAACATGGGCATTTCGCAAGAAATGGGTAAATCAGTTTCGGTATTAATCAAAATCTCTACTTCCTGACCTTCTTTCATCAAATCAGAAGCCTCTACCATTTCTTTGTTGAGGGTGATTTGCTCGAAAGTGTTGTTGTCCATAAAAGTAAACCCGAACTCTTCTGCATAAAGATATTGAAAAGCACGACGTTCCACACGCACAGGATAGATATTTACCCCCGCATTGAAGGTATTATCAATCACTCTGCCCGTAGTCAATGATTTCAATTTTGTTCTTACAAAAGCAGGACCTTTGCCTGGCTTAACGTGAAGGAATTCAGTAATTGAATACAAATCATTGTTATACTTAATTACTAATCCGTTTTTGATGTCTGCGGTATTTGCCATTTTTGTTTATTTAGCAATTCAAACGATTGATATGCTTATGGTTTATATTTAGTTTTTTGATTGTTTTTGATATCTTACTTCAATACGCCCATTTCAAATAAATACTTCCCCACGTAAATCCACCGCCAAAGGCTGCCAAGATAAGATTATCACCTTTTTTTAATTGAGATTCATAGTCCCAAAGGCAAAGTGGAATGGTGGCTGCCGTGGTGTTTCCGTATTTCTGAATGGTCATCATTACTTTATCTGGACCAATGCCCATGCGGTTTGCCGTGGCATCAATGATACGTTTGTTGGCTTGGTGAGGTACTAAAAATGAAATATCATCTCCCGTGAGGTTGTTTCTTTCCATAATTTCCTCTGAAACATCCGCCATTTTTGTTACCGCAAATTTATAAACTGTTTGCCCATCTTGATGAATAAAATGTTCTTTATTATTGATGGTTTCGTGGGTAGGAGGATAGGCACTTCCACCCGCTTTCTGGATTAAATGATGTTGCCCAGAACCATCCGAACGCAAGATAAAATCCTGAATTCCAAGCCCTTCTTCGTTGGCTTCTAATAAAACTGCTCCTGCACCATCGCCAAAAAGTACGCAAGTAGTACGGTCTGTATAGTCCACAATAGATGACATTTTATCAGCCCCAACCACTACAACTTTTTTGTAACGCCCTGATTCTATGAACATTGCACCCGTTACAAGCGCATTCAAAAAACCTGAGCAAGCCGCAGCCAAGTCATAAGAGCCTACATCTTTAATACCCACTGCATCACATATAATATTGGCAGTTGCAGGAAAAAAATGGTCAGGCGAGATGGTAGCACAGATTAATAAATCAATCTCTGAGGGTGCGGTATTGGTTTTTGCTAATAGACCTTTTACTGCCTCAATAGCCATCACAGAAGAACCTTTGCCTTCACCTTTCAGAATATGACGTTGCTTGATACCCGTTCGGCTGGTTATCCATTCATCGGTTGTATCAACAAGTTTTGCGAGGTCGGCATTTGTGAGTATGTCTTCTGGTACGTATCCCTGTACCCCTGTAATAGCAGCTGTGATTTTGGTCATAATGGAGATGAATGGTGGTTAGTGGTGATTGAGTGAATTGTGGTTTAGCGAGTATAAAATCACTAATTCATATTTCACTCAATCACCACTAAACCACCCGTAATGCTTCTTTAATTTTATCTGTAACTTTTGATTCTACAACTTTTATACAAAGGTGAATCATATTTTTTGCCGCCAATGCTGACGAAGAACCGTGGGCTATAATAACATTTCCGTTTACCCCAATTATCGGACTGCCACCCACAGCTTCATAATTTGTTTTATCCAAAAACTCGTCTCTAATACCTCTATCTTTCATAATGCCGTAGAGAGATTCGCCCATTTTCAAGAGAATATTTCCTGTAAAACCATCCGTAACAATGACATCAGCTTTACCTTTAAAAAAATCTTTGCCTTCAATATTTCCGATAAAATTGATGTTTTTACTTTCTTTCATCAATTTATAAGCTTGTTGGACAATTAGTGAGCCTTTTTCTTCTTCTTCGCCAATATTCATCAAAGCTACTCTTGGCGATTCAATATTCATCGTGGCATGGGCATAAATTGAACCCAAAACCCCAAATTGAGCTAACATTTCAGGTTTTACATCAGCATTTGCTCCAATATCAAGAATTACGGCAAGTTTGCCGTCAATCTGTGGAGCAAAACCCGCAATGGGTGGACGTTGAACGCCTTCGATGGTTTTGATGGAGAATAGAGACCCAACCATCATTGCCCCAGTGTTGCCAGCGGAAGCAAAAACATCAATCTCGCCCGTCTTTAAAAGTTTAAACCCAACTCCAATACTGGAATTGGGTTTAGCCTGTAATGCCCGAACGGGATGTTCACCCATTTCAATAATCTCATTTGCTTCAACTATTTCAATGTTAGAACCCTTAAACTTATGATTATCAAATATTTCTTGAATAGCATCTTTCTTCCCAATCAACACGATGGTGGCATTGGTAGGTATTTCTTCTGATGCTAAAATTATTCCTTCAACGATTGCTTTGGGGGCAAAATCTCCACCCATTGCATCTATTCCTATCTTCATTAATGTGTTATTCTGGTTAAACAAGCCTGACCACAAAAATAACAGATAATGAGTATGAAACGGTATTTTTTTTACAAAAATAGTTTCAAGTGTCAAGTTGATACGACATAAGTCAGTAAATTCTTGAAACTTGAAACTATATTGAACTTTTTCTTTGAAAAATTATGCTTGTACTGCGTAACCTTCAACTACCATTTTGCCTTTGTACATAAGGTTCCCCTCGAATACGTGCGCACGGTGACGTAAGTGAATTTCGCCAGTAGTTGGGTCAGTTGTAATTGTTTTTGGAGTTCCAAAGTCATGCGAACGTCTTTTATCTCTACGTGCCGTCGAATGTCTGCGTTTAGGATGTGCCATTGCTTTATTTCCTTAATTTATGATTCGTTATTTATTTAATACTTTTTTTAATTCTCTCTTAATTTCATCAAAGCCGCCCAGCGTGGGTCAATTGCCTCTTTTGCTTGTTTTTGTTCTTCTTCCGAAAGGGTTGTAAATACGATTTCTCCTTCTACTTCCAGCCCATTATCGTCATCTTCCAACATCAAATCATCGTCATCATCCTCAAAAACAAAGTCTAAATCATCATCGTCTTCATCATCCAAATCTTCTTCGTCCACGTATTCTTCGTCAAACTTTTTCATCAGACTTTCATACGTTACTTCATTTTCAGTATATCGAGGGTGAAGTTTTTTAATCGGAATCTGTAAACAAATGAAATCGAAAATGTCTTGGGCAACGTTGATAAACTGAACATTACGGTCGATAAACATTAATTCTTCGGTAATTTCTTCGGTATGGTCAGAAAACTTTAAAATCATTTTCTGGGTAATATCAAATGGAAAATCAAAGAGGTCAAGGCTTCGGTCACAAGTTAATTCAACACTTCCTTTAATTTTATAAAGCATCTGAATCATCGTTTCCGACTTATCAAGGCTTACAGTTGCTTTGAAATGCCCTTTTTCAATCAATTTTAACTCTTGTTCCAAATCCATAAAAAAATCATCATCGCCTTCAAACTCATGCAAATACTGCTTATTTTGAAGATGAAAGATGTTGATTTTAAATGAATTGATGCTAGTCTTTTTCACAGTTTTTGATTGAAAAGACTGCAAAATTATGGATTTCTTTTTAGAATGACAAACGTTTTTACAATTATCAGTAAACAGTTTTCAATTACCAGTGAAAGAAGCACTTATAATTGCCATTGCGAGGTATTACAATCATACTTTTTACTTTATAAATTGATAATTCCTGCCGAACTTTGTTTTATGAAACAAATATTTCAGAAGAATCTCTCTTTTTTCATACCGTATATAATTATTTGGCTGGTTGTATTCGGTATTGTGCTGACGACTACTAAATTAGAGCAAATGCAATGGATTAACTCCCATAATAACCTTTGGGAAGATTGGTTTTTTTATGGAGCTACTCAGATGGGAGAGGGATGGTTTTGGGGGGCAATTATTATGTTGTTTTTGTTTATTGGTTTTGAAAAGGCACTTATATTAGGGGCATCGTTGTTAGTAAGTTCTGTAATTTCCGCTTCTGCGAAATTATACTTTGATACGTTACGACCCATTGGTTTTTTTGAGAAACTAAAATTGCCTTGGCATTTTGTCGATGGCGTTATTATTAATTTACATCAAAGTTTTCCTTCTGGTCATACTACTACTGCCTTTGCCATTTTTATGATGCTGACACTTTTTGCCAAGAATAAAAACTGGGGATTTTTGTTCGTTATTTTGGCTTGGCTTACGGGTTATTCACGAACCTATTTATTCCAACATTTTCCTGTGGATGTACTTGCAGGAACAGTAATTGGGGTTTTTAGTAGTGTATTGGTATATTATATGTTGATGAAAATGTATGAAAAAACTCCTAAAGACTGGCATGGGCAGAGCCTTCGGAGTTGGTAGAAATAATAATGTTTTAAAATAAATATCTGTACACAATTACTTGTATCATGTCTCAGCTTATAAACTGTTGATTATTAGTATATTACTTAGGATGTGCTTAATTTCACGCCATGAGTTTCGTTCAGTGTGGAATAATTCAGTTTCGTTCGGAACATGACCTTTTAATACTTTCTACTTTTTTGATGATTCTATTCAAATCTGCTACAACCATAGCCAATTTAGCGGATGCTTTCATTTGAAATTGTTCATTTTCAAGTTTTAAATTTGTTTCTTCTAAAAGTGATAAAATCTCAGCTCCAATTTTGTTAAGTTCTTCTGAATCATTTGCTAAATATTCAACATCAAGTTTTTTGGGTAAGTTGGAATAAAACTCTTTTGTATCATCACTATAAATTTGAGTGGTGAAAGTTTCTCTTGATTCGTCTAAATCTGCATTTTCTATATTTTTCCAATATGATTCTACAAACCGTTGAAAGACCCTTACTGATTGGAATGAAGTATTATTAAAGCAGTTTTTGTTTACCTTCGTAAGCAGCATAGAGGGGGGGGCTTTTGTATTTGAAAAACTATTTATTGGTGTATTATCGTTTGCAATCCTTTTGTTTGGCACTGTTGTTATCAAATTATTGGGTTTATCTTTTGGAGTATTCACCACACTTGGAGCTTCCTTAAAATCGTTTCCTGATATTTCTATTTCGAAATATGGCAATTGACTACTCGAACCAGATTGTAGGCTGATGTCATTGGTTTTAAGTTTGGTTTCATTCATTATTTTTTCCCAAGTAGGTGGGTCTCCTTTGTAATTGTTGGATGTATATTTCCCAAATATGCTATAAAATGCTTGAGTAAATCTACCTCCTTCTTCACGATCTGAGACTGATACTTGTCCTTTACTACTACTGCAAGCCATAATACTCATTTTGCTTCTGAGAAATAGATCTTTAAAATACAGGACATTCACATCTACGGGTGGATGAGTGGCCGCTCTTGGAGGACCAACCTTAGGGCGGTCGAGCATGAAACTATTACAGGCTTCTCCCAAAACGATGGTCAGACGAGCGTTTTTTGAACGTAACTTTTCATAGATTTCAGTTAAATTGACTGAATTTGCTATGGATGGTTTTGCTGCAGTTTCCAACACAAGACGTGGATATTCGCTGGTATTATCGTTCCATCCGTGAGTACTGGAATAGAACAAGATAATGTCTTTCTCATTAATTTGTAGTGTATTGATTAGGTTATTAAGATATTCTTTTGACAAATCATTACCACTCATTTGATACTTTTTTAATCCTTGGAGTTGAGCATACTTTACTGCATTTTCAGCAATGCGTTCATAAAAAGTAAAAGAATTGTTAGCTGAACTTCCAATTTCGGGGTCTCGAGTATCACCCACAAATATGAGGTGAAGTTTTTGGGACAAGGTATTGTTGTTTATTAACAATAATATCAACGTGAAAATAAATAGATGCTTGATTATTTTACTTTTCGTCTTCTCCATGATTAGAACAGTTTAATGATATTTTTTTAATTGACATTTGAGGTAATTGTTTTGGCTCGGCTTTATTTCTGAAATGGTCATAAATTTTCTTCGTAATTATTTCCCAAGAAGCCTCTACATTTTCGTTTTTAGTTGTTTGTTCAAGTTTTTTATCTAACTGAAAGAGCCATTCAGAACCGATGGAATAATTGCTAACCGAGTTTTGACCAACCTTGCAAGAGGATAAGACAATAATCTGTACGCCCTCAAAATCCTTGAAAAGACGTTCATAATTGCTAATAATACCAGCAGATGGAATTGTCTTCATAGTCAACAATGATTCCTTTGGTGTTATGGCTATTCGCTTTAATGTTTTTAGTTTGTTTGCTGTAATTTTATCCACTTCATCACCTTCTTGGTTAGTAATTTCTTTAGATTCTGCCACTTTATTTCCTGCCTCAATAGTAATAAGTAAAACCTTTGGTTTTTTTGCTTGTAGTTTGGCAATGATTTCGCTGGTGCTTAATTCGCCGTCTGTTAATTTCATGATGGGTAATTGGCTTTGCCCGTCGTTTCGCCCAAATCCAGAGAAATGAAACCATATTATATCTCTTTCGCACGAAATATTTTTTAGGCTTTGGACGGTAGCTTTTACAGAACTGACCGAAAAAGCGTCCTTTTTTCCGAAATTGTATGAATAGTAGTCAAGTCCCACATATTGTGCGATATTTTTCCCTATTTCTTCAACTCGCTCATTGTCAATTGACCTATCAGGGCGATTAATATCATTCGTTTCAATTACAGATAATAGGTGAATGCTTTGGGCTTTAGAATTATAGGAAAAAACATTAATTAAAAATAATAATATTAGAATTTGGTTTTTACTTTTCATCAGCTTTTAGGTTTCTTTTTTGGTATGGGTTCTTTATCCGATTTTGTGGGCAAAATTGATTTGTTTTTCGTTTGAGTAGTAGGTCCAGAACTAACCGTATTAATTTGTTCAGTTTTGGGCGTTTCGGGTTCTACTTCGTAAATAGTTGCTCCTTTCATTTTGAGCCAACGCCCCAAGGCTTTCATTTGCCTTTTGTATTCGGGAGCATTAATTTTCATAGTTTCAAATGGAGCATCGTAATAATTTAGAGAAATAAGGCGGTTTAATGTTTTATACCGTTTTTGAGCTTCAGGGTGGGATGCGTATATTGAATTAATACCTTTTTGCAAGGCTCTATCCATGTTTGCACCAAAATTATCCTCTTGAGGGGCAGTTCTATCAACCAATCTTTTCCATACTTTGGCGGCTTCTCGGGGGTCATAGCCAGCCTGTGACATATAAGTTAGTCCAGCACGGTCAGCTTGTTCCTCAAAATCTCTTCCGAACTTACTGCTGAGTGCAGGTCCGCCAAATGCAGATACTAAAATACTTAATTCAGCAGGGATAACTCCTGCAAGAGCCGCAAATTGCGTAAATATCGAAAAGGAATTTATTACTTTGTCTTTGTGCATCTGCAAACGGGCGTGTTCGTAGGTGGTATGGGCAATTTCATGACCCAGCACGGATGCCAATTGAGCTTCATTTTCCATTTGTGTCAATAAGGCAGTATGGATAAAGATGCTACCATCAGGATACGCACAGGCATTAAATGTACTATCCTCAATAATAAAGAAATTGAAATCAATCTTAACGGGATGGTTGGGAGGAAGTTCTCTTTGATATGCTGGCACAACTGAATGACCTATGCGAGAAACGTAATCTGAAAGGCCCGCATTCTTGAGAAATTTGAATTTCATCCCCCCAAAAGATACATCAACACTGGTGAGTTTTTTGGTTTTTTGTAAGGTAAGTTTCAATTTTGAATCTTCCTGCGTTTCAGAATTTTCCCATGTTTTTCCTCTATCAACCAACAGTATTCCATCGGCTTGGCGTTGACCTGATATTTTTACGACCGAGCCAATCATCATTTGGTCGAAAGCATTAAATTTTTGTCCCTTAAAACCTTTATCACCTTCAATAAAAGTTCCCGCTTTTAGGCGTACTGCTTTACCATCAATGGTGGCAACTTCGCCCTTGATGCCTTCATAAACACCCTCATAGCTGTCACCTCCAGAGAGTTTTGTTTTGATGACAATATACCTTACAATATTTCTTTTACTAATTCTGTATTCATCAAAATGCACCTCAATTTCCAGACCAGTGCGAAGTAAACTTCGGTTTTCGGTCACATATTTACTATTGTCTAAGGGGCTTTTTTGAGGCTTTTTAGCCTTACTTTCATAAGATGAAAATTCAGATTTTTCCCTAAAAACCATAGTGGTATCTGTTACTTCCAATTTGGAAAAATACCCCGTGAGGTCATCTTCAATATCAACAGAAATAGAGGTAAATGGCTTAGCTAATTGGGTAATAAAAGCTGGTTTTACATTGCGAATAATAACTTCTTTTTGGGCGAAGACATCAAAAAAAATCAAAAATATGGAGAAAATTAGTAGTATTTTTTTCATAATTATTTAAAAATTAGGGATTGTGTGAATGGTAAAAGTCTATATAAATGTATTTCTTTTAGGTAAAAATTAGTAATCTTTTCGACTTATTTTTATGAATTTTAGCTTAAGAATTATGATGATATAACCTTAAAAAAACAGGACTTTTTGGTCTAAAAATTAGTAATTTTATAGCTTAAAACAAGTGCTAAATATCTTGTTTTTTTATGCTTAAAACTTGATGATAAAATTTATCATAAATCAAATTATTTAGACTGTATTTAACGCTCTAATTTACAAAATATGAATCAAAAAATAATATTATTTTTAATAAATTTTCACCTTTAAATGCTTATTTTTCAAGCAAATAGATATTTTTTTCAAGACTAAATTTATGATATTTGTTCACAACAGCAATAGTGCTAACAAATCAAATAAAAAGCACTTTATTTAACAAAATAATGCTCATTATTTGGTAAATTATGGGGTTATTTTTTTAATTTTTTGGAAGTAGAAAAAATAGTTTTTTTATTGTTTTTCGTTTAAGTAAAACCTTAATTTTTATGCATAATTTCAAGGCTAATATCTGGGTTATAATCTTCGTTTTGGGGCTGTTTAATTTGAATGCTCAAAACCTCAAAAAAATTAAACTCATTCCAGAGACAGGTTTACATACAGCGTCGATTTGGGGAATTGCTACTGATGCCCGAAATAAGTATGTCGTAACGGCTTCAGAAGACAGAACGCTCAGAATTTGGGAATCCAGTACTGGACGCTTGTTAAAAACTTTGCGTTCTCCTGAGAATGATATTGCCCAGGGGAAATTTTTTGCGGTTGATATTTCTTCTGATGCCTCAATGATTGTAGCGGGAGGGAAATTGAGCCTTGAAAATCAAACCGTAGATTTAATTTATTTGTACAATAGACAAACTGGAAAAATTATTAGAACTATCAAGGATGTACCAGCAAAAGTTTTTTGCCTAAAATTTTCACCCGATGGCAAATATATTTTAGCTGGCTTGGAAAAGAACAATGGTTTACTGATGTTTGAGGTAAATTCGGGTAAACTTATTTTTCAAGATAAAACTTATCAAGGAGATATTTATGGTATTGATTTTGATAATACAGGCAACAATTTTGCGTCGGTCAGTTTTGATGGCTTTCTCAGAATATATGATAATTCTAAACCTGAAAAAAAAATCATTACCCAAGAAATGATTGGTGATAAACCTTATTCTGTAGCGTTTTCTCCCAACGGAAACCAAGTGGCGATTGGGTGTTTTTCAACAGTTCGAGTTGGTGTTTTTTCTTATTCGGTAGGAAAATTAAGTAAGCCACAATGGTTGAAAACTGATGATATTGTTTCACTCCAAGGGCAGAATTTAGCATTAGTTTGTTTCTCAAAAGATGGTAAATATTTATATGCATCGGGAAATGTGAGAGGAAAAAATGACCAACAAATTCTGAGAAAATGGCAGTTTGGTAATTTTAGTTTTGTAAAAGATGTATCACTATCTACTACCAATACGGTTTTGGATATTGCCCCCACAGTGTCTAATCAAGTGTTATTCTCAACAGCAACACCAAATTGGGGAATCGTTGAAGCGAATGATAAGATAAGTTTTAGCTCGGTAATTGGTATTGTTGAGTTTTCGGGACAAGCGAGTTCGCTGGCGGTTTCGGCAGATGGAACAAGCATAAAATTGCGGTTACAAAATGAAAGTTTCACAGAAAATGTTTTTTCAATACCAGATTTATTACTCACCAAAACGCTGCCCGAAAATATTACTTTCTTTAAACCAAAACAGGATAACAAAAAAATTGCCAATTGGGAAAATAGTAATACCGTTAATATGTTTGGTAGAAAAGTAACATTAGAACCCAACGAATATGCTTATTGTGCGGATATTTCAACATCGTTGATTAATAAGTCGGAACGCTGTGTGATAGGAACTAATCGTTTTTTGAGATTATATGATGAAAAAGGAAAAATACTTTGGAAAGTCTCAACACCAGAGGTGGCTTGGGCAGCCACTATAACACTTGATAGTAAGAAAATAGTTGTTGCTTTTGGTGATGGAACGCTCCGCTGGTACAACCTTTTGGATGGTAAAGAATTATTGGCATTATTCATTCATCCAGACCAAAAAAGGTGGATTTTGTGGAATCTTGATGGATTTTATGCTTGTTCGGTTGGTGGAGAAGACTTGATAGGTTGGAAAATAAATCAAGACTCTGACAATAATACAGACTTTTATTCGATTTCAAAATATAGAAATGAATTTTATAAACCATTGATAATCAAAGATATACTAGTTAATAAATTTTTAATTTTGGATTCAAATACAGCTTCTATACCCAGTCAAATTAATAATAATGGATATTCAAATAGCACCATCAAGAAAATTACGGAAGAAACGCCTCCGTTTGTTACTTTGGTCAGCCCTGAAAATGGAAGTAATTTATCCACGGATAAAATTACCATTAGTTATTTTGTAGAATCTATATCGCCAGTTATCAGTACCAAAGTCTTGATAAATGGCAGACCCATTGGCACTCCCAGGGGCGTACAACCTTCTGAAAATCTACTTACAATTGATGTTGGAATACCTAATGGTGAAATAAATATTGATATCTTGGTGGAAAATAAATTTGGTTTTAGTTCGCCAGCAAGTGTAAGAATAAAAAATACTTCGCCCGTATCCATACCCAAACCAAATCTATACATTTTGTCGGTAGGCGTTAGTGCGTATGATGATGAAAAGCTGCGTTTGAGATACGCTGCCAAAGATGCTAATGACTTTGGGCAAGTATTTTTGAAACAAAAAGGAATACTTTATCAAGACGTTTTTGTGAAAACTTTAACCGATAAAAATGCCAGTAAAAAGCAAATGAAGGACGGTTTGGCTTGGTTACAAAATAATACCAAATCCCAAGATATTGCTATTTTGTTTATGGCGGGGCATGGTTCAAATGATGAAAACGAAACATTCTGCTATTTACCCGTTGAAGCAAATTCGGAGAAATTGGATAAAACGGGTGTCTTTTTTGAAGAGATGAGAGAGTATATGGCTAAAATTTCGGGAAAAATTTTGTTTTTCATTGATGCCTGTCATTCTGGAAATATTGTCGGTAATAAACATTCAAATATAGATTTTATCAAAATGGCTAATATTGCTGCCAGTCCCGAAAATGGAATTATATTTTTTACCTCTTCTACTGGTTCTCAAACATCATCTGAAAATACAATATGGGGTAACGGGGCATTCACAAAAGCATTTTTGGAGGGAGCAAATGGGGACGCAGCTTTGAAAGGCAATGAGTTTATCACTATCAAAAGCCTTGATGCATTTTTGGCAGACAGAGTTTATAAACTTACGGATAAAAGTCAAACTCCTACCTCACATTATCCCTTCAATATGGCAGATTTTTCAATAATTTTATTGAAATAAGTGCTTATTGAGCATTTTTAGTACTGACCAGCATTAGTTTTTGGATTGACCAGTTCATGGGTGTGTCCATCGTAACTCCCCTTGTGCGTGAACCCACATTGCGGAGGAGTTTGCTCAATGGCGAATCATTCTTTTTGGCATCTCGAGTCAAAACACCATCCGCTTCAAAAATTGACAAATCTATGATTGGCGTTTCGGTTGTGAGCAAAAAATAGGTATCTAATCCGAAAGGTTCACTTATTTTAAAATTCACTTTCAACGATTCTTCCAGAGGGAAAGGACTATTTCTTAAAGGGAATAATTCGCTGCCCAGGTTGCGGTAGGGATAAAGCAAGGTGGTTTTCCCTTTGGTATCAATCACAAAAACATAGCAAAATCGCTTTTTTTGATTCCAATTTGACAAGGAAATTGAATCAGTTTTCAGAACTAAAGCCATCCTTTCTTGGTCAAAAACTTTTTGTGTAGCGGTGTAAACAATATTTTTATCTCGATTTTTTATGCCTAAAACATAAGGAAAAGTTGAGTTTTCAGAGGCTGGCGAAGGCAGATTAATCCACGCATTTATTCTACCCAAACGAAGAGCATATTCCGCCAAGGAGTCTGGCAGAGTATAATACTGACTAAAGAAATTGGTACGTGAAGGTGTAATGCCTTCCGCATTTGAGCCTATGAGTTCTGTTTTTACCCAAGCATATTGAAGCGTATCCTTTATTATTCCCATCAAAGTATAGTTTGCTTGGCTTGGGTCATTGGTTATTTTGATGGCATTATTTTCAGTACCTTCGCCCAATTTTAAATTTTCCGTTAATAATTTATAGGCAGGCAATTGCAACAATACTTTGGTTGCTTTGGGAATATTGCGTTTGAGAATTTCGGTAGATAAATTTTGTAATATTTGCCAATTACCATTTTTAGAATTACTGATTTGCCATTGGTTTTTAAAATACTGAATAACCATTTCTGGGTTTTCTTTGATGGGGTCAGTTATTGAATTTAAGTAACCAATTTGAGATAATTTGAGATAATCTTTGGTTTGGCTGAGCAAACTTTCCGCCGTAAAATTTGAAGAAGGAATCAAAATGGTCAAATTGGGTTTGTCGGGAACGGAAAATTGTTTTACTTCAAAAAAATCTCCAATCAAAACAGTTGCTAAATTACCTTTTATAACTTCGGCAATTGATTTGCCAATGCCGTTTGCCTCCATAATACGGATATGAATGCTGTCTTTGGTTTGAATTTTCTGTAAAATTGTTCCTTTACACAATCCCACCTCTATGCCTCCCTGCAAAACAATTTGTTTTTTGTCTTTTTGTAAAACTGCCAAAACCGTTTTGCCATTTAAATGCGATGCTAAATCTCCAAATAATCCTTGTTTTAGCCGAGTATTATTCCCACCTAAAATGGGGTCTTGACTGGTATTGGAAGCTTTCAAAAAAATATTCATTCTCATAAAAATCCTTTCGGCAGATTCATTCATCGGGGCAACCCGTAATGCCTTAACAAAAGCAAGAGAAAATGCTCCAACGGCATTTCCCGCTTCATCATTGGCTTCTTTAGCGGGTTGATTTCTTTGGGCGGCTGAGATTACCAAGGCTCCCCGGTCTTCTATTTTGGGATATTCGTTAGCATCTTTAAAATCAACATCAACGGCGGGAATATCTCTTGATTTTGGTTCTGAGTGAGAGGTTTTCCCACGGGCTACTCCACCACTATGGCAACTATCAAAAATGACAGTCAATTTGCCAGAATCTCCAATTTTGTCTAAAATTTCATTAAATATTTTAGATAATTCTTTGTTCCTGATGTCATACAAATCTGATGGAACTATGGTTTGGTCGCTACCTGTATTATCATAAGAAAGAGAATTTTTTACCTGTGAACCGTGTCCCGAATAATAGAAAAAAACGATGTCTCCACGTTGTACAATATTTTTTAATTTTGCTAATTCATTTTTAATAGATTCATGCGTTGCTTCCTGGTTAGTAAGCATTTTGATATTATTTTCTGTAAAACCGAATCTGATATTTATTAATTGTTTGATGGATAGAATATCATTAATGCAGCCATCTAAATTAATCCATTTACTGCCTAATTTATTCCTATTGGCAGTAAAATCTGTGGGCGTAGTGGCAATAGGTTCATATTCATTAATACCAATCAATAAAGCATGGCGATTTTGGGCAAAAATCGTCAGTTTTATGAACCAGAAACCAAGAATGATGAAGTATTTTAATTTCATAGCAAACAATCAGTTTACAAAATTTCGAGCCATGAAAAGCGTGTACATTTCTTGAAACATGGCATTATTTGGTTCTAATTTCAAGGCAATTTTATATTGATTTTGAGCTTCTAAAAGGAAACTGTATTGCTCATACAATTCGGCTTTCACAAGGGCATTCATTGCCTCGCCAACATTTAATTGAGATTCCAGTTCACGCATTTTTAGTTTAAATGATAATACAGCATCGCTTTTTTCAATCTTAAATTTGAATCTTATACAATTAGGATTATTCTTCGGAAAAACAACCCAGTAATAGTCAATACCAACAGATAAGAAATTAGATGCTAACTTAAAATTTTGTCCCAAAACATCGATTGAATACAATTCTTTACCTTCGGTGGGTGCATTATAAATTTTGAAAGTATAGTTTTCAACCGAATCTTTTTTCCAAGAAAAATATACACTATCACCTTGAATGGAAGTTCCATAATAAGGCATTTCCATCAAGGGAGTGGTACATCCATCTCTGAAAGATAAGCCTTTATCTCTCATGTATCGTTTGGCATATTTAGTCAAATCTTTATGTTCTTCGGTCATTTTGTGCCAGATAAAAGCCAAAAATTCACGAAAAATAGTGAACTGTGAATTTTGATTTTTTATCAAATTAATTTTTTCCGTTATATGGTTAATTCCCTTCACTAATGGGACAGAAAATCCTTCTTTATTTATCAATATTACCGAGGCATTTTCGGCAAGTTCCACTTCACAGTCATTATATAAGGGCATATTGAGCTTCAAGGTAATCTTTTGGGGGAAAAGTTGAACCGCCTGCCCCAGAAGATAAAATACCTTCAAAGTATCCGATTGAGCAAAACTTGGTATGCTCAATATTATTGAGATAATTAATGATAATAGTGCTTTCATCCTATGAAATTTAATGATGAACCCTACTTACAAAATAGGATGCAATTTTATGTTTCTGATGGATCCATTTACCGATTGATTCGCCAAAACTCAAAACATCTGCAGAAAGGGCAATAGGTACGGCAATTATGGAAGTTTCTACTTGATAATTGAAATAATTATAAGTCAGTAAACTTATTAAAACTATGATTATTAAGGAAATAAATTGAATGAGTTTGAACTGAAAATGAAACCACAAATGAAATTTATGACTCAAAATTATAAACCACCTGATATGAAAAAAACAGATGATAAATGATAAAATATAGGTCGGCAATTCGGGAAAATTATTAATATAATCCTTTGTCAAAATCATGTTAATAATATTGGCGTGAATTGCCATTCCAGACATATCTGGCTCGTTTGGGTCTTGATTGAGTGGTGTAAAATGGTAGTCTTCGGCAGTATGAATATTAGCACTGTCTTCAATATAGCCCAATATGACAATTTTATCTTTTAGGGATACTTTACTGTTTAAATTTTTGGACGAATCAACTATATTTTCCAAAATAATAAAATCAGATTGAGCGTACTTATAGTTGATAATAACTGATGAATCTTTCCGTTTTTTCAAATCTTGGTATCTCTCAGGAGATGCTTTTTCAACTACCGCTGCTGCAAAAGCTGGAATTAAGTCTTTTTTAAACTGTACAAATGGGACAAATCTTCTGACTTTGCTTTGTGAATAGGAAGCAACAAAATTGGTATGCCCCACTTTGCATTCATTGCTGATATATTTTGAATCAGATTTAATAAAAGCTGCCAAGTTGCCATCATTGTTATATTTGAAAAAACCACTTGAAATAATTTTACTCCTGTGTTTTTTCAAGACGGCTTTTAGGGTTTCACTTTCGGCATTTTTCTGAGATATAAAACTAACATCAATTCCAATGACCTTTGGGCTTTGACTTGCTACACTGTCAATAATCTTCGCTATTTCATCACGGTTGAATTTACCAACATTCACCAAAAAAATGTCTTGATTTATTTTTCCTACAGACTTTTTTTTGCCAAATTTTGAGTAAATAAGGTCATTAATGTCGCTATCTTCAACGTTTGTATTTCCTCCTTCCAGAATATGGATATTCAAGAAAATTAAATGTATAAGCCAATAAAAGAAAAAAGTAAAAATAGTAATCAGTAATGAATCACGATTTAGGAATCTGGCGTGGCTTTTCTGTTTCATAAGGTTATTTTTCAGATTTTGGTTAATATTCAAATGTAGTATAACAATTTATAAAATTGTATAAACTATTGATAATTAATAACTTAAAAGTAGTTAATTTTTAAAATGAATATTTTTTAATTAAAAAAGGCAAAACTGAAAGTGAGGAGAAAAATAAAAGCTTTGGCGGAAGCTATTTGAGGTGTAGCGTACTATTAATATTTTGAGTAATATAGTAAAGTGAGGATTATACTTCGTTATGACATTTCAAATGATTTTTTTTCTCTTAAATTTAATAATTTCCTTCGTGATATGGGTAATATTTCACCGCTTTTCAATTGTAAAGTTGAGTCAATATAACATACTGTAGTTACGTAATCTGGATTGACCAAGTAGGCTCTGTGAATACGTAACCAATCTTGAAACAGACTTGATTCTTCAAAGCGTTTGAGGGTGTGAGCTATGGTGTTTTTCTTACCGCCCAAATATACAATATCAGTATAATTGACATCACCTTTTAGATACATAATGGATTCAGCACTTTTAATTGTATGAATACTGATTTTGTTATCTATGAGCGTATTTGTATGTGTTTTCATGAGGTAATACATTTTGAGAACAAATATCATTACTTTTCGGATTAACTATTACCCCGCAAATGGGGGTATTTTTATGATGAATAAAAAATCTTCTAAAAAAAGTCTCTAAAAAATGAGTTTACCTTTATCGCATTACGATTAAGAATTGTACTTAAAAATCAATTCTTATGAAAAATGTATTTCAATTTTGCTTCTCGACCATCTCAACCATTGGGTTGTTGTTCGGTTTGGGTTTTATCTTAAACCCCTCGGTTATCTTTCATTATCAAATTTGGGTGGCTTTGTTGGCAAGCATTATTATGTTTGCCACGCAACCTCAATTAAATAAAGAAGATATTTTAAATAAAAGCGATGGCTATTCTATGTTAGGAATTATGCTTATGGCTATGGTAGTTACAAATATTACGGTCTATGAATATGGCAGAGGGCAAGGACAATTTCAAACAAACAATGCTGTGAATTATGTGGGTTTTTTCATGATTTGGACGGGGATGGTATTCAGGATATACGCCATAAAAATCTTGGGGAAATATTTTAGTAATGTTGCCCAAATTAAGGAAGAACACAAAATTTATCAAGAAGGAATTTATGCCATAATCCGTCATCCCAGCTATACAGGGGCTATTATGAGTATCATCGGAACGGTATTGTGGCTGAGTGCATGGCAAACATTACCTCTTTCATTATACCTGATTTTTGTGGCATATTATCATAGAATTACACAGGAAGAAAAGATTTTGACCTGGCATTTTGGCGAAGAATACGTGGCGTATCATAGACAGACAGGAGCATTATTACCCAAAATAAAATTTAGTAGAAGAAAATTGCAAAAAAAATGAGATTGTTATTTTGCCAAACGATAGAGGAATATAACACATAAATTCCTCATATCATGGTAATTAACATTGATTTAGCACAAAATAGCAAACAACGCTTTGCTGCCCATCAGTTAGTCAAAAAGACATATCTGAGCAAATTCAAGGTGAATATTGACAAACTTCACCTTTTGCACCCAGAACAGTTTGAGAGCGATACACTTCTGGCTTATGCGGATGATTCTGATGAAGTTTTAGGAACAATGAGCATTATGTATCCTAACGGTGATGGAATGTTTCCTTGCGAATCTTTATTTGGATTCAACCTCAATAATTATAATTTAGCTCCCAAACGCTACGTGGAAGTAGGCAGATTTGCCACATCTGATAAGGCAAAAGGAGATTATAAAGTTGTGGTTTCTTTATTTCTTGGAGCAATTAAACACTTGCAAGCCAAGCAAATAAACGGTTGGACGGCTACGGTGAAAGATGAAATATTTGATTTTTTGAGCAAATTACCTCTCCCCATTCACAATATTGAACAATTGCCTAAATTGAAAGCAAATGACCCGCTAAATTTCTACGTAAACGAAGGAGGGTCTTCTGATTTGCATTTATTCGATGTTACTATGCAGGAAACGATTTTTTCATTCCAAAAATTTAATCGTTTTCTTACGCATGGAAATATTAAAATTCGGTTCTGAGTCCAGTTTTTTTATTTAAACTTGCATAATACCCCGCAAAAGGGGGTGTCGTGCAAGTTTTTTATTTTTCAAATTTGTAAAAAAAGAGAAAAAATAATTTTATATTTATTTAACATTCAGTCTATTGTATGAATCAGCCTATTAAAATACTTATTGCCGAAGACCATGCCGTAGTAGCGGAAGGCTACGAAAATCTATTAAAAGATTCCTCTGACTTTCATACTTTAGGCATTGCCTACACTGCCCAAGAGGTATATCATAAGTTGAAATATCAGAAAATAGATATTTTATTGCTCGACTTAGTTTTACCAAATGTCAGTATTAATGAATATTCACAATTGGCGGGTTATGATATTTTAGATTTTATCAAAAATAATACTATTGAAGTAAGCGTGATTGTGATTTCCTCGCACGAAGAACCCAGTTTTGTCATGAAAGCAATTTCAAAAGGAGCAATGGGGTATTTGTCCAAAAAATTAGATAAAATTGAACTCCGTGAAGCCATCAGATGTGTTGCTAATGAGGGTAAACAGTATATTCAAAAAAACCTTCTTACCAACATAAATATAACACCAAATGCCGACGGAATTGCTCTGACTCAACGGGAGCGTAATATTTTGTTACATATTGCCGAAGGATTAACCAGTAAACAAATTGCGGATAAGCTATGCTTGGCAAACGATACCATCAGAGATTATAGAGACGGTTTAATTAAAAAATTTGGAGCTAAAAACTCTGTTAATCTCATAAAAATAGCAGCCGAAAACGGTTATCTAATTCAATTATGATGAGACTTTACGTATTCCTAACACTATCAATTTTCTTTCATTTCAAATTATTTGCTCAAACATCTGAAACTGTAAATTCTGATTTTGACGCTACTTACATTGATGACCGTTGGGAAGTATTTGAAGAAAATGGTAAAGCCCTACATTTTGAGGAGGTTATGAAGCTAAAAACTTGGAAAACTATTAAACATTTTCCGAGTGTATTCTCCCTGAATGCAAAAGCTGTTTGGTTGAAAAAAACGATTGATAATCCTACTTTATCAATTCAATCCTTCAGATTAGTAACCAAAGGAATAGATAGCTTAAATGCCTATTGGATGAGTTCCAACACGCAAATCAATACCTATGTTACGGGCAAATATGTTCCGTTCTACAAAAGATTTGTTGCCAGTCAATATTTGGTTGTTCCCCTTGATGTACCTGCCCAAAGTCACATACAAATTTTTCTTCGACTCTATAATCATAGCTATCATTTATCGCTGCCCTTTTTGAAAATTCTTACTCCCAAAGCCACTACACAATTCATTAAAGTGGGTGAAATAGGATATAATATTTATTTAGGGGGTGTTTTGTTGATGATACTCTTTAGTTTTATTTTATTCATTTTTTTCAAAGAAAGACTATACTTTTTTTATCTATGTTGTTTGATTTGCTCATTTATATTAGCTTTTATATACAATGATTTCTATTATTTAATTGTAGAAAAAGCCCCTGAATTCATTCGCAATAAAAATATTTTTGCGGTACTTACTACGCTATTGAACATTATTTATCTGCTCTTTGCCGAACGCTATCTCAATGTGGACATTCGTAAGAGTTCTTGGATAATCAAATTTAGTAGGTTGATTATGAGTCTCTTACTTTTATTATTAATAGTTTTCATTTCTCTAAAAAAAGAATTATTCTATTATAGAATGTTTTTTTATCCTTTGTTTGGGGCAAATACTATGGTAATGTACTATCATTTGTTGGGTAGTATCCAAAAAAAATATTCGCCATCATGGTATTTTTTGATAGCTACCACACCGATTGCTATTGTGAGTATAATGGAAATAACATCTGATTTCAATGGAATTCCTGTTCAAACCATGCACGATTTTTATTATGCAGGGACGTTTACAGAAATTTTTTTTCTGACAATCGGAATTGTCTATCGTTTCAGACTCGAAAGAGAAAATGCTCAAATTTTACAACAAGAATTGTTTGTTTCTGAAATAAAAACCCAAGACCGTGAACGTGAACGGATTGCCAAAGATTTGCACGATAATATTGGAGCATCAATTGTAGGAATTCAGCTTCGCATGAATGCTTTTGCCGAATTTTTTTTAGACAATAATGAGCCACACCCCCTCGAATTTCAAAAAGTTATTACTTCTTTGGAACAGACATATAAGGACGTTAGAGGGCTTTCTCATGACTTGACCCCGCAAATTCTTACTAATTTGGGACTTGTTGAGCAAATCAAAGAACAGTACCAATTTATTACAAAGCCCATTTTTAAACTTTCGCTCCCTCATGAATCTTTGAAGTTGAATTCATTTATAGAATTTACCCTTTATAAAATTATCAACGAAGCCGTGTTGAATGTTATTAAACACGCTAAAGCCACCGAGGTAGGAATACAATTGGAAATAGACAAACAAATCCTAAAATTACGGATTGAAGATAATGGTATAGGCTTTAATCTCAGCCAAAGCAAAACAGGAATGGGACTTAGCAACATCAAATTTAGAGTAGAGAGCCAATTGAATGGTTTATTGACTATGGAAAGTAGTCCTGGCAATGGAACCATAATTTCAATAAAAGTAAATCTTAAAAATCTTCCTTTGCTCGGGAATAAATTTTCTATAAAAAAATACTTCAAAAATTTATTTTCTCATTTATGAACGACCTAACACTTTATACCAAATTACTAAAAGGTGCCAATATCGGTAGTTTGTCCTTTGCTAATTCTTTGGCTACTACTTATTCCAAAATGATTGAGAATGGCGATATCCTTCCGCAAAATAGGCTCAATATTTATGGAGAACTGATTGGTTTTTATGGAACAATGATGGAAGAAAGCGAAGAAAAAGACTTAGAAAATTTACTGCAAAATGCTGATAACCAAAAAACTGTGAGTCATCTGAAACTTTTAGATGCAAATTATACTGACTATTTTTTAGAATTAATTTCTGAACGAAGAGAACGTATCGAAATCATTTATGAGGATGTTTCAAAAAGGATTAAAATTGCCATGATTGACGATGAAATTACGGAAATAAAAAAAGCAGAAAGTCTCTCTGATTTTACTTTAGCAGGTGAAATTTGGAAGAAAATAGCCAAAAATGAGAACATTGCTATTCAAGAATTAAAACATGAAACCCAGAAAAGCTTGGTAAATTATATGGCAAAAAATTCGGGAAACGAAGAAGATGCCAAAGATATTTGGGCAGAAGCTCAAAGTGAATTTAGAAAAATACTGGGTAAATTACCCCATGAAAGTGGATTTTATCAATGGCAATCATCCAATGATAAAGATGAAAAAACTGCCAGCATAAAAACCTTTTTTTTCAGAATCTGCAAAATGAGATGGTTGGACGAACTGCGAAGATTGAAAAGAATTGATAACAAACAAGGTAATATAATAAAACGCTATTATGAGCCAATTGAAGAAGATTCTTTGAATGAAAAACATGAAAAAGAGTATATTTCAAGACAAGTGAGATTTGCCATTACTAAATTGCAGGCAAAATGTCAGAAAATTATAATCCCAAAATGGTTTGGGGGAAAAAATGGTGAGGTTTTGTCTTCAAAAGAATTGTCGTCTGCCATAGGGTATGCCGTTGGTACCATTGACAACAATTACAAAAATTGTCTGCAAGAGTTAAAAACAATATGGAACAACATCAACCTCAATAATTATGATACCCGATAAAGAAACCAGAGATATACAAGCATATTTAAACCGTACTCTTCCTCGTGTACGCCGAGATAAATTTGAACAGCGACTTCTGAATGAACCCGATTTTAAAGCGAAATTTGATGAGCTAAAACCGCTATTAGAAACCATTGAGGCTATTCAGACCGAAAATAGTTTCAAAGAATCTATGCTCAATCAACCTGTATATGAGCAAGTATCAACGCCCATAAAAATATTAAATCCACCTCCATCTTCTATAAAACTCATTTCGCAATATGCAGTGGCTGCTTCTATTGTTCTTTTAATTGGAATATTTTGGTATGATTCCACTTTATCTTCAAGACTTTATGATGACTATTATAAGCCCCAGTCTGAGTTTAGAGGTAGCCAAATCAAGGAATGTCCTTCTGATTCAGCCTTAGCCTTATATTATCAAAAACGATACTCAACTTTACTCCAAAAACTTGATAAAAACCTTTCTACGTCTTGCAATGAATATTATCAAGGGCTTTGCTTGTTAGCTCTCAATAAGACAAATGAAGCTAAAATTAAACTTCAAAGTGGTCTTAAAACTGACGATAGAATCATCCAACAGAGTGCAGAATGGTATTTGGGTTTGGTGAGTTTAAAATTGAAGGAAAAAGGAAAAGCAATTAAGATTTTTACTAAAATTTCAATTACCCCTGAGCATCAGTTTGAAAGAATGGCAAAAGATATTCTTCAAGATTTGAGAGAAAAACCTTTATTATTTAGTCAAAATTAATGAAGAATATTTTTAA